>NZ_KV817316.1:302673-479329 GCF_001814615.1 Streptococcus sp. HMSC078H12
AACGTCAAAGGCCTAGGAGTCGTTAGCTACCGTACTTTTGATGCAGAAACAGCAAAACAATTTACTTATGTTATTGGAAAATAGAAAGGAGTTATTTATGCTAAAGCTTAAATACGTACCAGTTGAAAACTGCAAAGCCGAATGGGGTGATAAGTTAGCATTAATGAAAAGATTTGAAGGATTAAAATTGAAGACCTTAAATAATTTACTAACTGAAATGAGAATGAATCCCCAATTCAAAGACTATGTGATTAATTCCGGTCACAGAACTGTTTGGATCAACTTCGAGGGTTTCTTAAATTTCTTACGCTATAGGCAAAATAAACGATTTAAAGAGGTGGGATAATGGAGCAAGTTAAAATAGCTAATATTACTCAAAAGACAACAAGACCTGCTGATAAAACTGGATATATTGAAGTAAAATTTAGAACCTACTTCAATAACCCGTTAACGAATAAACGCAGAGAAATTCTATCTGATTGGTATACTATCGCCAATAAAAAGGGTACCACAGGAAAAATAAAACTATCTCCTCAAATTAAAGCTATTATCCATAAAGAACTTCAAGAGAAGGCCAATAAGGTTTATGAAGAGCTGACTGGAACTATTCTTCTAGAAAAATCAGACATCACGCTTGATGAGGTCTGGAATGAATGGCATAATGAACGAGTTGAAAGACAACTAGTTGCTCCTAAAACATTAGCAGGTGAAAATGGTAGATACCGTAACCATATTACTAAGCAAATCCCTAAGGGTTCGATTTTAAAAAATATTCCATCTAGTTTAATTAAAAACTTACTTGATAATCTTTATCCTATAGGAAACCATAAAAGGCTCGCACAAGGTGTAAAATCCGATTTAACATCAATCTATAAGTTTGCCATTCTTCATGATTACATTTCTCCTGACCAAAATCCAATGCCCTATATAAGTATTGGTAGGAAAGGCCTTTCTGACGAATTAGATCGTTTAAAGAAATCAGATATAGAAGATCAATATCTTGAATCTTGGGAACTCAAAGAAGTATTATCCATTGTTCGTAAGTACAATGAACAGTATGCACGTATTTTTGAATTTCAAGCACTAACCGGAATGCGTATTGGTGAAGTGCTCGGTTTAAAGGAGGAAGCTATTGATTTTAATAAAAATATAGCCTCAGTTATTAGAACTCGTGCTACTCATGGAGGAGCTTCAGAAGATAGCTATGAAGGTAATGTAAAGAACTTACAAAGTTACCGAAATGTCCAATTATCTAAAAGGGCTATCGAAATTCTTAAAGAGGAAATTGAGTTAAATCACCAACATATAAGATTCAATCCTGATTATAAAGATAATGGATGGATTTTCACCTCTAAGAGCATCCATAAACCTGATTACAATGGTACTCCTCTTCATTACAGTGTATTAAACAACTTCCTCAACTCTTCAGAAAATGGTAAACTAAACCGCAAGGGAAACCCGAGACGGGCAGGAATCGATATTGACAATAAGCTTAGTTTCAAGAAACATATTACAACTCATATCTTCCGACACACGCATATCAGCTTCTTGGCTGAACAAGGAGTACCTTTAGAGGCTATTCAAGATCGTGTTGGACATTCTAGAGGTAGTCGAGTAACAGAAATTTATTTGCATATCACTAAAAAAACAAAGGATCAAATTATACCTATCCTTGATACTCTTACACAATAAGTGTGGCAAATCTGTGGCAAAACACAAGAAAAAGGCTTGTCCACATTGGACAAACCCTTTATTTTCAAGCTTATATAGTCTAATTAAGCTTTGTTTGCTGAACCGAATACGTCGATACGTTCTTCAACAGCTTCTGTAATAGCTTCGAAACCTGGTTTCAAGAATTTACGTGGGTCGAAGAGTTTCTTCTTGTCGTATTCTGCTTCATTTGCTTCGTATTCAGCAACAAATTTACGTGTTGCGTTAGCAAATGCGATTTGACATTCAGTGTTAACGTTAACTTTAGCAACACCAAGTTTGATAGCTGCTTGGATTTGATCGTCAGGAATACCTGATCCACCGTGCAATACGATTGGGAAGTTAGGAACAGCTTCTGTCAATTTTTGCAAGTGGTCAAGGTGAAGTCCGCTCCAGTTTTCTGGGTAAGGACCGTGGATGTTACCGATACCTGCTGCAAGGAAGTCGATACCAGTTGCAACCATAGCTTTAGCATCTTCGATTGGTGCCAATTCACCATCACCGATGATACCATCTTCTTCACCACCGATTGTACCAACTTCAGCTTCAACTGATACACCGTTAGCGTGTGCAAATTCAACAACTTTAGCTGCTTTTTCAAGGTTTTCTTCAACTGGAAGGTGTGAACCGTCAAACATAACTGAAGTGTAACCTACACGGATACATTCCAAAGCATCATTGTAGTGACCGTGGTCAAGGTGAATAGCAACTGGTACAGTAATACCCATTGATTCAACCAATTCTTCGATAAGAACTTTACACAATTTGTAACCACCCATGTACTTAGCTGCACCCATAGAAGTTTGGATAAGTACTGGAGCTTGTTTAGCTTCTGCTGCACGCAAGATAGCTTGAGTCCACTCAAGGTTGTTTGTGTTAAATCCACCAACTGCGTAACCATTATCACGAGCTGCTTGGACAAATTTTTCTGCTGAAACGATTGCCATTATAAAGGCCTCCTATATTTTTTTGGGTTTGAACCCGTTTACAAGTTTATTCTATCACAATTAGACTCAAAAAACTAGCTTTTCTACAATTTGTAAGCGTTTTGATTTTTTAATACAAAAAAACCAGTCATCTGACTGGTTACTCTGCGGAAAGAGGGACTTGAACCCTCACGACCTAAAGCGGTCACAGGATCCTTAGTCCTGCGCGTCTGCCAATTCCGCCATTTCCGCTAACAACATTAGTTATTATATCAAGATTGACAACTTGTGTCAATACTTTTTTTGAAAGTTTTTATAACTTTCTCTTGTCTCTTTCGAAACAACTACTATATAATACCATTTATTGTTTACTGACGTCAATACTTTTTTGCCTTTTTTTAAATTTTTTAGCAAAAGTTATCTATTATATCTTTTATCAAAGATTAACCTAAACTCTTATTCAGTTTATCTAATTTCTCTCTAAGGGGAGCTAAGTAGACTTCTTCTCCAAAACCACGCGATTTTAAGCCATCCTCAGCACAAGCCAATAACGATTCTGTCAAAGGTAAAATCATTTTGAGGTCTGTAGCAGAAATATCTTTTTTCGAAAATAAACGACGAATTCTAGGAAAATCATAGTCAAATGCTTCAAAAAAGGGTGAGTCATTCAAAATATTTTCCAGATTTTCCAAATTGACTAAAAGACCAAGGTGAAAGGCTACTGGTGCAAAGGTTAATGAGAAAGGTTGGGTACAAACACTGCGAAACTCAATCGTCCCTCGTGTCGTTAAATCTTGGAATTGATAAGAACGGTGAGTCTTAAAATCTTCCTCACTTGGCTCAATAGTGACTACTTTGCCATGAATAGAGTGTGCTTTGACAGATGACGTACTTAGATAGTCTTTAGCACGTATTGGTTCAAAATAGTAGGTTTCATCACCACGCTTGGCAGTAAAAATGGCTGTCTCAGACAAGTAAGAAAAATAGTCATCTTCGCTCTTAAACACCTTAGGAAATACCCCTGCATTTTCCTCAAACACACCATGCATGGAATTCTCCCAGAAAACATCACGGGAAAGCGCTAAATCCCAATCAGAACCCCAAAATTCAGAGTTTGCCAATAATACTGCCTTGGGTCCCTCTATTTGATTAAAAGCATTTAAAACCCTTAAATAGGACGTTTTTGAAACATCTAACTGTACCTGACTCCCACAGATGAAAGAACCATATTCTGGATAATCATGAAAGAAAGGATCCTTCTTTGCTTTAGATAACTCGAGAAAATCCATAAGCATCTCATAACGAGGAGATTTAACAGATCTGTTGTCATTTTTTACCCAGTTTGGATTCACTCCCCAACCTTGCAACTCATGATTATGATTCTGCAGATAAGGTTGGATTATACCGAGGTAAGTATCCAAACGTTCCTCAACCTCAGAGATTCTTTCAGCCTTTGCAAAAGCAAACTCAATCGTATTGTAGGAGACTTCAAAAAGAATCATATCTCCAGAAGCTTTATCGATAAGCTGAATAGGATTATTATCAGAATCATACTTATCAGCTTGAAAATCAAAATTATCCAAAAGATAGACTAGTAACTGTTTTGTAAGAGAGACATCTGTAGCATTACCACTCAAATTAACAACTGGGTATTCCAACTCAATCCCCACAAATAATTCGGGTTGCTCCTTAATTGGCTCATAGTACCTTTGCTTAAGCAGTTCCTTGGCTGTTGTCAAAATAATGTCCCCCTTTTTAAAATAAGCTTATTCCATTATATCAAAATATTCAGACGATTTATAGACAAAAAAACGCCTGCTTACGAAAAATAACCGTATTACCTTTCGTAAACAAGCGTTACATGCTTATTTATTCCCATTTTTATGATGAGTGTTCCCGCTAGGCGTATGCCCAGCGGTAGACCAGAGCTAGACTAAGAAAAGCTAAGCTATTCCATCATCATAACACTCAACAAAATTGATAAAAATTAAACAAGTTCGATGATTGCCATTGGGGCAGCATCGCCACGACGTGGTTCTGTTTTAAGGATACGAGTGTATCCACCGTTACGTTCAGCATAACGAGGTGCGATTTCTGAGAAAAGTTTTTGAAGAGCAGTTGTTGATGTATATTTATCAGTTGCTTCATCATAGCTTTCAGATGCAATTTCGTTACGTACAAATGCAGCTGCTTGACGACGTGCGTGCAAATCACCACGTTTACCAAGAGTAATCATTTTTTCAACTGTTTTACGGATTTCTTTAGCACGTGCTTCAGTTGTAACGATTGCTTCGTTAATGATAAGATCTGTAGTCAAATCACGAAGAACCGCTTTACGTTGTGAGCTTGTGCGTCCAAGTTTACGGTAAGCCATGTTATCCTCCTATATTATTATTTATCGTTTTTGAGTCCAAGTCCAAGATCAGCCAACTTAACTTTGACCTCTTCAAGAGATTTACGACCTAGGTTACGGACTTTCATCATTTCAGGCTCAGTTTTTTCTGTCAAATCATGAACGGTATTAATACCGGCACGTTTCAAACAGTTATATGAGCGTACAGACAAATCAAGTTCTTCGATGGTACGGTCAAGCACCTTTTCATCGTTCACTTTTTCAGTTTCTTTCATTACATCAGTAGCTTTAGCAACGTCAGTAAGGTCAGTAAACAAGTTCAAGTGTTCAATCAAAACGCGAGCCGAGAGACCGAGGGCATCTTCAGGGATGATTGTTCCGTTTGTCATGATTTCGATTGTCAATTTATCAAAACCATCGTTGCTACCTACACGGGCAGGTTCAACTTGATAATTGACTTTTTTCACTGGTGTGTAGATTGAATCTACAGCCAATGTTCCCACTGGTGCATCATCTTTCTTGTTTTCATCAGCTGGAACATAACCACGGTTTGTAGCTACTGTCATAGTCGCTTTCAAAGAAGCTCCTTCAGCGATAGTGAAAAGATAATGATCAGGGTTAACAATTTCAATGTCGCTATCAGTCAAGATATCTCCAGCAGTAACTTCAGCTGGACCTTGAACATCAAGTTCAATTGTTTTTTCGTCTTCGACGTAAGATTTTACAGCAAGTCCTTTAATATTAAGGATAATTTGCATCACGTCTTCACGGACGCCTGGTACGGTATCAAATTCGTGGAGTACTCCATCAATCTTAATTGATGTTACGGCAGCACCTGGAAGTGATGACAAAAGTACACGACGAAGAGAGTTACCCAAAGTTGTACCATAACCACGTTCTAGTGGTTCGATGACAAATTTGCCGTAATCTTTATTTTCATCAATTTTTGTTATTATTGGTTTTTCAAACTCAATCATTTATTATACTCCCTCGAAACGAACCTTGTGTACTATTGTTATTAAAGATTACACACGACGACGTTTTGGAGGACGACAACCATTATGTGGTACAGGTGTTACATCACGGATTGCTGTTACTTCAAGACCTGCAGCAGCAAGAGCACGGATAGCAGACTCACGACCTGAACCAGGACCTTTAACAGTTACTTCAACTGTTTTAAGACCATGTTCTTGTGCAGATTTAGCAGCAGCTTCTGAAGCCATTTGTGCAGCAAATGGTGTAGATTTACGAGAACCTTTGAAACCAAGAGCACCAGCTGATGACCATGCTACAGCGTTACCATGCACATCTGTAATCATAACAATAGTGTTATTGAAAGTAGCGTGAATGTGAGCAATACCAGATTCGATATTCTTTTTCACACGACGTTTACGTGTTGGTTTAGCCAATGTTTTTACCTCCTATTTTATTTTAATTATTTTTTCTTACCTGCAATCGCAACAGCTTTACCTTTACGAGTGCGGGCATTGTTTTTAGTGTTTTGTCCACGGACAGGAAGTCCACGACGGTGACGGATACCACGGTATGAACCGATTTCCATCAAACGTTTGATGTTAAGGTTAACTTCACGACGAAGGTCACCTTCAACTTTGATTGCATCCACTTCGCGACGGATAGCGTCTTCTTGATCATTTGTCAAATCTTTAACGCGGATGTCTTCAGAAACGCCTGCAGCAGCCAAGATTTTCTTAGATGTTGCAAGTCCGATACCGTATACGTAAGTAAGTGAAATTACTACACGTTTATCGTTTGGAATGTCAACTCCAGCAATACGAGCCATGATTTCTCCTTTCTATATTATCCTTGACGTTGTTTGTGTTTTGGATTTGTTGGACAAATTACCATAACACGACCGTTACGACGAATAACTTTACAGTATTCGCAAATTGGTTTAACCGATGGTCTTACCTTCATGTTTCAATCCCTCCAATTATTTCGATTATTTAAAGCGGTATGTGATGCGTCCACGTGTCAAATCATAAGGACTCATTTCAACAGTCACACGGTCACCGACCAAAATACGAATGTAGTTTTTACGGATTTTACCAGAAACTGTCGCCAAAATTTGGTGTCCATTTTCCAATTCAACAGTAAACATAGCATTAGGCATAGTTTCTACAACTTTACCTTCAATTTCAATCACGTCTTCTTTTGCCACGCAAAAGTACCCCCTAAAATTTCGATTTGATTTCCTCTGAGCACAGAGGTAACAATTATAAGTCAGACTAAAGTATTATAACATGCTTAAGTCTGATACGCAAGTAAGATTATATAATTATTTAATTGCTGCAATCGCTTTTTTAACATCAGCGAATACATCGTCGATATCTTGGTTACCTTGAATATCTGATACAAGACCAAGCTCACGGTAATGTGCAATAATTGGCTCCCCTTGAGCAATATTCACATCCAAGCGGCGTTTCACTGTTTCTGGTTTGTCATCTTCACGTTGGTAATAGTCTTCTTCCTTGTAGTCAGCTGGTGGGTTGAATACTTTATGGTAAGTTTCACCTGTTTCGCGGTGAATAATACGACCACTCAAGCGTTCAAGAAGGCAAGATGGATCCACTTCGATATTGATTACTCCATCAAGCTCCAAACCAAGATCAACCAAGATTTGATCCAAGGAATGAGCTTGTTCGATTGTGCGAGGAAAACCATCCAAAAGGAATCCTTTTTCCTTAATGTCGTCTTGAGCCAAACGCTCTTTAACGATTCCGTTTGTTACTTCATCTGGTACCAATTCACCTTTATCGATGAATGATTTGGC
Source organism: Streptococcus sp. HMSC078H12 (assembly GCF_001814615.1). Classification (NCBI taxonomy): domain Bacteria; kingdom Bacillati; phylum Bacillota; class Bacilli; order Lactobacillales; family Streptococcaceae; genus Streptococcus; species Streptococcus sp. HMSC078H12. The sequence continues at coordinate 310,454 of NZ_KV817316.1, forward strand.
CAAAACACCCATTTCAGTTTGGTTAGCCATAGCAGCACGGAACATATCACCAGTTGAGATGTGAGCTACACCAAATTCTTCAACAATTTTTGCAGCTTGAGTCCCTTTACCAGCACCTGGTAGACCCATAATTAAAAGATTCATCTTACGAACTCCTTATTTTTGTTTTCAAATAACTCTATCAAAGTTTAAAAACATTGGTAGAGTTATCAAAAAACAAAAGAGAAGGGACAGAAAGTAACCTTTCTTTCCCTCTCAATTGTTCATGAGAAGACTTAGTCTTCAAGATTCATAAATCCAACGTACTGACGTTTCAATAGGTAACCTTCGAGTTGTTTCATACCTTCGATACCAGTTGAAATCAAGATCAAGAGAGATGTACCACCAAGCGCGATTGAGCTTGTAAGGTGCATAAATTGTTGAGCCGCAATTGGAGCCAATGAAATAAACGCGAGAAATACAGCCCCGATTGTTGCCAATCTCTTAAGCAATGAAGACATGTACTTTTCAGTCTCACGACCTGGACGAACACTAGGAATGTAAGACCCATTCTTTTGAAGATTTTCAGCAGTTTTTTCAGGATTTACTTGGACAAATGTGTAGAAGAATGAGAACAAGATAATCAATATCGCGTAAGTAATCATTCCACTAGGTGTATTATACGAGAGTAGTCCTTGTAAGTGTGATAACCATGTAACCTTCGAGAAGAATGGAAGAATAGTACTAGGAATTGTTGTAATCGAGCTAGCAAAGATAACGGGAATAACACCAGCTGGATTAACTTTCAATGGAAGGTAAGAACTCGTTGGAGCTCCTTGAACCAATTTAGTATATTGAATTGGAATTTGATATTCTGCCTGTTGAACAAATGTCGTAAAGAAGACAATCGCCAAACCTACCACAATTAGCAAAGCAACTATGATATATGAACGAGTCAATTCTCCTGAACGAACGTTGACAAAGAAATCCTCGTAAATTGTTGAGAACATTTTTGGAATAGAAGCAATGATCCCTGAAAAGATAATCATTGACACACCATTACCAAAACCTTTATCTGTGATTTGTTCACCAAGCCATGTCACAATTATGCTACCAGCAGTTAGAATTGTCCCAATCAATAGGTAGGTTGAAACATTTGGTGTTTTAACCAATGAAATTGATGAGAGAGTATTAAAACTTGCTGTAATACCAATCGATTGAACAAAGGCTAAAACAAGAGTGATGTAGCGAGTCGCTTGGTTCAATTTACGACGACCAACTTCCCCTTGTTTGCCCCACTCTACAAATTTTGGATAAATATCCATCTGCAAAAGTTGGACAATGATTGATGCTGTAATGTAAGGACTAACCCCCATCGAGAAGATAGAGAAGTTATTCATGGCATTACCAGACACCAAGTTAAGCATGTTCAAGAAAGGTAAATCACTTAATTGTTTCAAACTTTCCGCATTGATACCAGGAACTGTTACATGAGTCCCTACACGAAAAACGAAAATAATGAAGATTGTAAATAAAATCTTATTACGAACGTTTTTGACTTTCAATGCGTCTTTTAATAGTTTAAAGAACATAATGAGTTACCCCTCATTAGATGACTTCGATTGAACCACCTTTAGCAGTGATAGCTGCTTCAGCAGATTTTGAGAATTTAGCTGCTTTAACAGTCAATTTCTTAGTCAATTCGCCGTTACCAAGAACTTTAACGCCTGATTTTTCAGCACGAACGATTCCAGCTTCTTTAAGAACTGCTGGAGTTACTTCTGTACCATCTTCAAAGACGTTCAATTGATCAAGGTTTACAAGTGCGTATTCTTTAGCGTTGATGTTAGTGAATCCACGTTTTGGAAGACGACGGAACAATGGAGTTTGTCCACCTTCAAATCCTGGACGTACGCCACCACCGCTACGAGCTTTTTGACCTTTTTGACCACGGCCTGAAGTTTTACCGTTACCAGATGAAGTACCACGACCTACACGGTTACGGACTTTACGAGAACCTTCAGCAGGTTTCAATTCATGAAGTTTCATTATTATTTTCTCCTCTTTTTGTAAAATGCTAGCGCCTCTAACCAAGTAAGGTAGCTCAATTAGAAACTCGCCTATACATGAAATTCAGTTTAAGTCGCAAGGGAACCCTCACGACTTAAATCAATTTTTATTTAACGTCTTCTACAGTTACCAAGTGAGATACTGCGTTGACCATACCACGGATAGCAGCGTTGTCTTCTTTAACAACTGAGCTATTCAATTTACCAAGTCCAAGAGCAACAACTGTTTTACGTTGTTCTGGTTTGCGTCCGATTGGAGACTTAGTCAAAGTAATTTTAATTTGAGCCATTGTTATCTCCTTTCTTATGCCAAGTCAGATACTGAGATGCCACGAAGAGCCGCAACTTCTTCAGCACGTTTAAGTTGTTTCAATCCTTCAACAGTCGCACGAACGATGTTGATTGGAGTGTTTGAACCGAGTGATTTAGATGTTACATCAGCAACACCAGCCAATTCGATGACGGCACGAACTGCACCACCAGCGGCAACCCCAGCCCCTTCAACAGCTGGTTTCAACAATACTTTCGCTCCACCAAATTCTGAACGAACTTCGTGAGGAATAGTTGTACCAACCATAGGAACTTCGATAAGGTTTTTCTTAGCTGCTTCAACTGCTTTACGGATAGCTTCTGGAACCTCTTGAGATTTACCAGTACCAAATCCTACGCGACCATTACGGTCACCAACAACAACAAGAGCAGCAAAACGCATGTTGCGTCCACCTTTTACAACTTTAGTAACACGGTTGATAGCAACTACGCGTTCTTCAAGTTCTACTGCATTATCTTTAAATGCCATTATTAAGTGTCCTCCCTATTAGAATTTCAATCCGTTTTCACGAGCTGAGTCAGCCAAAGCTTTAACACGTCCGTGATAGAGATATCCACCGCGGTCAAACACCACTTCAGAAATACCTTTAGCTACTGCGCGTTCAGCAACAAGTTTACCGACAACAACGGCTTGTTCTGTTTTAGTTCCTTTAGAAACTTCTTTATCAAGAGTTGATGCACTTGCGAGCGTTACACCCGCTACGTCATCAATAACTTGAGCGTAGATGCCTGTATTAGAACGGAAAATGTTCAAACGTGGGCGATCAGCAGTTCCAGAGAGTTTTCCGCGAACGCGACGGTGGCGTTTTTGGCGGAGTTTGTTTTTATCTGGTTTCGAAATCACAATTTTCACCTCTTAATTATAATGCTTGCTCATGAGAGCTTTTGGTAAAGAGACAATCCAAAAAGAATTGCCAAAAGGATAAAATCCTATTATTTACCAGTTTTACCTTCTTTACGACGTACGTATTCACCAACGTAACGGATACCTTTACCTTTGTAAGGTTCTGGTGAACGAAGGCTACGGATGTAAGCAGCTGTTTGACCAACAACTTCTTTGTTAATACCACTTACAACGATTGAAGTTGCAGATGGTACTTCAAAAGTAATACCTTCTGGAGCTTCAACTTCGTCTTGGTGAGATTTACCAACTGAAAGAACAAGTTTTGTTCCTTGGAGTTGCGCACGATATCCGACACCGCGCATTTCAAGTTCTTTTTTGAAACCTTCAGAAACACCAACAACCATGTTGTTCAAGTTTGCACGTGAAGTACCGTGGATTGTTTTGTTTTCTTTTGAGTCGTTTGGACGGTGAAGTGTAACTTCGTTGCCTTCAACTTTGATTTCAATGTTTTTGTTAAACTCACGAGTGAGTTCGCCTTTAGGTCCTTTAACAGTAACAACGTTATCGTTGTTTGTTACTTCAACACCAGCAGGCAAAGTAATAACTTTATTACCAATACGTGACATAGTATTTAATTCTCCTGTTAGATTATCAAGCCACAAAGTGACTAGTTTTCACGGGGATGAGTTTCATTGAATATAATCAACGAAACTCGCACAAATCATTTGAGATAAGTGCTTAGTATCAGCTTCTTACCAAACGTAAGCGATAACTTCTCCACCAACGTTCTTTTGACGAGCTTCTTTGTCAGTCAAAAGACCTTCTGAAGTAGAGATGATCGCGATTCCAAGTCCGTTAAGAACTTTAGGAACATCTTCACGTTTAGAGTAAACACGAAGACCTGGTTTTGAGATACGTTTCAAGTTAGTGATAACACGTTCACCGTTTTGTCCGTATTTCAAGAATACGCGGATGATACCTTGTTTGTCATCTTCGATAACTTCAACGTTTTTTACGAAACCTTCACGTTTAAGGATGTCAGCGATACCTTTTTTAATGTTTGATGCAGGTACTTCAAGTACTTCGTGTTTAGCTTGGTTAGCGTTACGAATACGTGTCAAGAAATCTGCAATTGGGTCAGTCATAACCATTTTATATTTTCTCCTCTTACTAGTAGTTTGAATAATTCACTTGCTAGTTAATGATTGAGCTAGGCTCAGATTGTGTTTAATACAATCAAATTAGGTAAAACTAAATTGATTGTACCATGTTTTTACCAAGAAGCTTTGGTAACACCTGGAATTTGACCTTTGTAAGCCAATTCACGGAAGCAAACACGGCAAAGTTTAAATTTGCGATAAACTGAGTGTGGACGTCCACAACGTTCGCAACGAGTGTAAGCTTGCGTAGAGAACTTCGCAGGGCGTTTGTTCTTAGCAATCATTGATTTTTTAGCCAATTTATTTACCTCCTAGATTATTTTGCAAAAGGCATTCCAAGGCCTTTAAGCAATTCACGACCTTCTTCGTCAGTGTTAGCAGTAGTTACGATAACGATATCCATACCACGTACTTTATCAACATCGTCGAAGTTGATTTCTGGGAAGATAAGTTGTTCTTTAACACCAAGTGTGTAGTTACCACGTCCATCAAATGATTTAGTTGGAACACCATGGAAGTCACGAACACGTGGAAGTGATACTGATACCAATTTATCCAAGAATTCGTACATGCGTTCACCACGAAGGGTAACTTTAGCACCGATCGCTACACCTTCACGAAGACGGAAGCCAGCGATTGATTTCTTAGCTTTAGTAATCAATGGTTTTTGACCTGAAATAAGTGCCAACTCAGCAGCAGCTTTTTCAAGAGTTTTAGCGTTGTTTACAGCTTCACCAACACCCATGTTGATAACGATTTTATCAACTTTTGGCACAGCCATAACTGAAGAATAGTTAAATTTTTCAGTCAAAGCTGGAATTACTTCGTTAGTGTATTTTTCTTTAAGACGGTTAGCCATTTAATACTTTCTCCTTTCCTTCGTGATTAGTCAAGCACTTCGCCTGATTTTTTGTTGTAACGAACTTTTTTGCCGTCAACAACTTTGTAACCTACACGTCCAGCTACACCGTTCTTGTCAAGAACTTGAACGTTTGAAGCATGGATTGGTGCTTCTTTTTCCACGATAGCACCTTGAGGGTTTTCAGCTGATGGTTTTTGGTGTTTTTTGATGATTGCAACACCTTCAACAACAACTTTGTTTACTTTTGGAAGAGCTTTAAGAACTACTGCTTCAGTTCCTTTGTCTTTACCAGCAATAACGCGAACTTTATCGCCTTTTTTTACAAACATTTGAGTATTTCTCCTATTATTTCTTACGCCCTAATGGGCACCCTGAATATATCAGGGGACTAAGTTTGTGTTAATTCAGATTAAAGTACTTCTGGCGCCAAAGATACGATACGCATGTATCCACCTTCACGCAATTCACGTGCAACAGGGCCAAAGATACGAGTTCCACGAGGAGTTTTGTCATCGCGGATGATTACTGCAGCGTTGTCATCAAACTTGATGTATGAACCGTCTGGACGGCGAGCACCAGTTTTTGTACGAACGATAACAGCTTTAACAACATCACCTTTTTTAACAGCTCCACCTGGTGTAGCTTGTTTTACAGTTGCAACGATAACGTCGCCGATGTTAGCGAATTTACGTCCTGAACCACCAAGAACTTTGATAGTCAAGATTTCACGAGCACCGCTATTATCAGCAACTTTTAAGCGACTTTCTTGTTGAATCATTTCAATTGTCTCCTTTTAGTTTTATTAGATAATAACAGCTTCTTCCACAACTTCTACAAGACGGAAGCGTTTTGTAGCTGAAAGTGGGCGAGTTTCCATGATACGAACGATATCGCCTTCTTTAGCAACGTTGTTTTCATCATGTGCTTTGTATTTTTTAGAATAGTTGATACGTTTACCATAGACTGGGTGGTTACGTTTAGTTTCAACTACAACTGTGATTGTTTTATCCATCTTGTCAGATACTACGCGTCCAACAAGGGTTTTACGTTGATTACGTTCCATTATTAGAATTGCTCCTTTCCCAATCTATTATTTGATTTCAGATTGCACAGTTTTAACACGTGCAATTTGTTTTTTCACTTCGTTCAAACGGGCAGTTTGATCAAGTTGACCTGCTGCAGCTTGGAAACGAAGGTCGAAAAGTTCTTTCTTAAGTTCGTTTTCTTTTTTAGCAAGCTCTTCTTGAGACAAGCCACGAAGCTCAGCAACAAACTTTTTGATTTCTTCAAGTTTCATGTCTTCTCCTTATTCTGCTTCACGTTTCACGAATTTACATTTAACTGGCAATTTGTGGCTAGCAAGACGAAGTGCTTCACGTGCAACTTCTTCAGAAACACCTGCGATTTCGAACATTACTTTACCACGTTTAACTGGTGCTACCCAACCTTCAGGTGCCCCTTTACCAGAACCCATACGTACACCGATAGCTTTAGCAGTGTATGATTTGTGTGGGAAGATCTTGATCCAAACCTTACCACCACGTTTCATGTAACGAGTCATGGCAATACGAGCAGCCTCGATTTGACGGTTTGTGATCCAGTGGCTAGTTGTAGCTTGAAGACCGTATTCACCGAATGATACTTCTTTACCACCTTTAGCCTCACCGCGCATTTTTCCACGGAATTCACGACGGTGTTTAACACGTTTAGGTACTAACATTTGTTATTTGCCTCCTTTAGTGTTTTTACGAGCTGGAAGAACTTCTCCACGGTAGATCCAAACTTTAACACCAAGTTTACCGTAAGTTGTGTCAGCTTCTTCCCAAGCGTAATCGATATCAGCGCGAAGTGTGTGAAGTGGAACTGTACCTTCAGAGTATCCTTCTGCACGGGCGATATCTGCACCGTTCAAACGACCTGATACTTGAGTTTTGATTCCTTTAGCTCCAGCACGCATTGCACGTTGGATAGCTTGTTTTTGTGCACGACGGAAAGCAACACGTTGCTCAAGTTGACGAGCAATTGTTTCACCAACAAGGTGAGCGTCCAAATCAGGTTTCTTGATTTCAACGATGTTGATGTGTACTTGTTTTCCAGTCAATTTGTTAAGTTGAGCGCGAAGAGCGTCAACGTTTGATCCACCTTTACCGATAACCATACCTGGTTTAGCAGTGTGAAGTGAAACAATAACTTTGTTTACAGCACGTTCGATTTCAATAGTTGAAACTGAAGCGTCTGCAAGTTCTTTTTGAATGAATTTGCGGATTGCCAAATCTTCGTGAAGGTAATCTGCGTATTCTTTTTCAGCATACCATTTCGCATCCCAGTCACGGATGATCCCGACACGCATACCAATTGGATGTACTTTTTGACCCACGAGTTTACCTCCTTATTTTTCTGACACAACTACAGTTACGTGAGTTGTGCGTTTGTTGATTGGTGAAGCTGAACCTTTCGCACGTGGACGGAAACGTTTCATTGTTGGTCCTTCGTTTGCGAATGTTTCAGATACTACCAAGTTAGCTTTTTCCAAACCAAAGTTGTTTTCTGCGTTAGCGATAGCAGAGTTAAGAGTTTTCTCAACAATGCGAGCTGCTTTGTTTGGAGTGAATTTCAAGATTGCGATTGCATCAGCAACGTTCTTACCACGGATAAGATCAAGAACAAGACGTGTTTTACGAGGTGAAACACGCACTGTACGAGCCATTGCTTTAGCTGAAGTAATTTCTGCCATTGTGTCCTCCTCCTATTAACGACGTGTTTTCTTATCGTCAGCTGCGTGACCTTTGTAAGTACGAGTTGGTGCAAATTCACCAAGTTTGTGACCTACCATGTCTTCTTGGATGTAAACAGGAACGTGTTTACGTCCATCATAAACTGCGATAGTGTATCCGATGAAACTTGGGAAAATCGTTGAACGACGTGACCAAGTTTTAATTACTTTTTTCTTTTCGTCATTTGCTTGAGCTTCAACTTTTTTCATCAAATGCTCATCGACGAAAGGTCCTTTTTTAAGACTACGTCCCATTTTGTAGTTTTCTCCTTTAAATTGAATGTACCACAGCGGCTTGCACTAAGAAGTGCTACCGAGTTGGCGGATGTTATGTGCTAAGCGACTAAATTATTTTTCGTTACGACGACGAACGATAAGTTTGTCAGATTTAGCTTTCTTGTTACGAGTTTTAAGACCAAGCGCAGGTTTACCCCATGGAGTAGATGGCGCTTTACGTCCAACTGGTGCTTTACCTTCACCACCACCGTGTGGGTGATCGTTAGGGTTCATTACAGAACCACGAACTGTTGGGCGAATACCTTTCCAGCGATTACGGCCGGCTTTACCAAGGTTGATAAGTGATTGTTGTTCGTTACCTACAGTACCGATAGTTGCACGACATGTACCAAGAACCATACGAACTTCGCCTGATTGAAGACGAACAAGTACGTATTTACCTTCTTGACCCAAAACTTGAGCAGATGCACCAGCAGCACGGATAAGTTCAGCACCTTTACCTGGTTGAAGCTCAATGTTGTGGATAACTGTACCAACTGGGATGTTTGCAAGTGGAAGAGCGTTACCAACTTTGATATCCGCATCTGGACCTGAAACGATACGTTGACCTACTTCAAGACCTTTAGGTGCGATGATGTAAGCTTTAACCCCGTCAGTGTAGTGTACAAGAGCGATGTTTGCAGTACGGTTTGGATCATACTCAATTGTTTTAACAACTGCTTCAACGCCATCTTTGTTACGTTTGAAGTCAATCAAACGGTAGTGACGTTTGTGTCCGCCACCTTGGTGACGTACAGTGATACGACCGTTGTTGTTACGACCAGCTTTGTTCTTAAGAGAAACAAGCAATGATTTTTCAGGAGTGCTTGTAGTGATTTCTGCGAAATCCAAAGAAGTCATGTTACGACGGCCATTTGTCGTTGGTTTATAAACTTTAATACCCACGTTAATTTCTCCTTTGATTATTCAGCTTCAGCTGCAAACAACTCGATTGCTTTAGAATCAGCTGTAAGAGTGATGATAGCTTTTTTAGTTTTTGAAGTGAAACCAGTGTAACGTCCAACACGTTTTTGTTTTGGTTTAACAGTTACAGTGTTCACGCTAGCAACTTTAACACCTTCAAATGCAGCTTCAACTGCTTGTTTGATCAAGAGTTTGTGTGCACGTGTATCAACTTCGAAAGTGTATTTTCCTGCTTCAAGAGCAATCATAGATTTCTCAGTGATAACAGGTTTTTTGATTACGTCATACAAATTCATTATGCAAGAACCTCCTCGATTGATGAGATAGCTTCTTTAGTAACAAGAAGTTTATCTGCGTTTACGATGTCAAGTACACTTGCAGTTGCAGGAGTTGCAACAGTTACGTTTGCAAGGTTACGTGCTGAAAGTTCAGCGAATTTGTTTCCTTCTTCAACGATAACAAGTACTTTAGAATCGATGCTAAGAGCTGAAAGAACGTTTGCGAATTCAGCAGTTTTTGGAGCTGCAAATGAAAGAGCTTCAACTGCTACAAATTTATCTTCTGCAACTTTAGCTGAGTAAACAGATTTCAATGCAAGGCGACGAACTTTTTGTGGAAGTTTGTATCCGTAAGAACGTGGAGTTGGTCCGAAGACAACACCACCACCACGCCATTGTGGTGAGCGGATAGAACCTTGACGAGCACGTCCAGTTCCTTTTTGACGCCATGGTTTACGTCCACCACCTGATACTGCTGAACGGTTTTTAACCGCGTGAGTACCTTGGCGAAGGCTAGCACGTTGGCTGATTACGACATCAAATACTACTGATTCGTTTGGTTCGATACCGAAGATAGCGTCGTTAAGTTCAACTGTGCTAACTTCTTTACCAGTTTGGTCAAATAGTTTTACGTTTGCCATTTTTAACTGATTTCTCCTTTCTTATTATTTAGCAGCTTTAACTGCTGATTTGATAGTGATAAGAGATTTCTTAGCACCTGGTACGTTACCTTTGATAAGGATAACGTTTTTCTCTGGGATAACTTGTACAACTTCAAGGTTTTGAATTGTCACACGGTTGCCACCCATACGTCCTGCCAAGTGTTTGTTTTTGAAAACACGGTTAGGCGCAACAGGTCCCATTGAACCTGGACGACGGTGGTAACGAGAACCGTGAGCCATAGGTCCGCGTGATTGACCGTGGCGTTTGATAACACCTTGGAAACCTTTACCTTTTGAAGTACCAGTTACGTCAACAACATCTCCAGCTTCGAATGTGTCAACAGTGATTTCTGATCCAACTTCCAAGCCTTCAATGTTTTTGAATTCACGAATGAAGCGCTTAGGAGCTGTGTTAGCTTTCGCTACGTGGCCTTTGGCAGGTTTGTTGCTCAATACTTCGCGTTTGTCGTCAAAACCAACTTGAACTGCTTCGTAACCGTCTGTTTCAACAGTTTTAACTTGAAGCACAACGTTTGGAGTAGCTTCGATGACAGTAACAGGGATAAATTCACCTGCTTCAGTGAAGATTTGAGTCATTCCCACTTTTTTCCCTAAGATTCCTTTTGTCATGAGAAAATATTTCCTTTACTTTATTGTTTTTTCAAAAAGTTTTTTATGAGCGTTTTTTATGCTCAAAAAAGTTTTTAACGAGCGTTTTTTATGCTCAATGAATCAAGCTTTTAATTAAAGTTTGATTTCTACGTTCACACCACTTGGAAGATCAAGTTTCATCAAAGCGTCAACTGTTTTTTGAGTTGGGTTGATGATGTCGATAAGACGTTTGTGTGTACGCATTTCAAATTGTTCGCGAGAATCTTTATATTTGTGAGTCGCACGAATAATTGTGTAGAGACTACGTTCAGTTGGAAGTGGAACTGGCCCAGCAACTGTCGCACCTGTGCGAGTTGCAGTTTCTACGATTTTTTCAGCCGCTGTATCAAGCGTACGGTGTTCGTAAGCTTTCAAACGGATACGAATTTTTTTGTTTGCCATTTTTTCTCCTCTTTCGTCTATTTAAGATAATAGGCTAGCTCCTCAAGAAAACCAACACGGATTGCGTGGCAGTGCAACCAGGCGTGTCGCAACCTCTTGTATCATAGCTAAGCGCTGTATTTACAGCACCATAATATAATAACAAAAGAACCTACTCATTGCAAGGGATTTTTTAAGTTTTTTTCCTTTTTCTTTATTTTCTTTTTTGACTAAACAAAAAATCCACCTTAGATGGATTTTTTATCAACTTTCTTGAGTGTAGTCGTACCCCATGTGTTCATAGGCTTTAACCGTTGCAACACGACCTGTTCGTGTACGCATAATGAATCCTTTTTGAATTAGGTAGGGTTCATACATATCTTCTACCGTTTCTCGCTCTTCTGCAATATTCACCGACAAGGTACCTAGACCAACCGGTCCCCCACCATACATTTCAATCATAGTTCGAAGAATTTTTTGATCGACATAATCTAGTCCTTCATGGTCCACATCCAACATAGTCAACGCCTTGTCTGCAATCTTATCATCAATGATGCCATCACCCATGATTTGTGCATAGTCTCTCACGCGCTTAAGTAGGCGGTTAGCAATACGAGGCGTCCCACGGCTACGACGTGCTAGCTCTAGAGCAGCTTCAGGTGTTATAGTCATGTCAAAGATTTCTGAAGTACGTTCAATAATTTCCTTCAAATCTGGTAGCTCATAATATTCCATATGACCATTAATCCCAAAACGAGCCCTCAATGGATTTGACAACATACCTGCTCGTGTAGTTGCACCTACTAATGTGAACGGTGGTAACTCTAGGTGGACACTACGACTTGTTTCGCCCGCACCAATCATGATATCGATGTAGTAATCTTCCATAGCACTATAAAGAACTTCTTCAACTGCCATAGGCATCCGGTGAATCTCATCAATAAATAAGATATCACCCGGCTCCAAGTCATTGAGTATGGCAACTAAATCACCAGCCTTTTCAATTGCTGGCCCAGACGTCTGCTTTAAATTGACTCCCATCTCATTAGCTATCACAAAAGCCATAGTTGTTTTCCCCAAACCTGGAGGACCAAACAAAAGAGTATGATCTAGGGCTTCATCACGAAGTTTAGCTGCCTCTATAAAAATCTTTAATTGGTCTTTAACCTTATCTTGACCAATGTATTCCTTAAAGTACTGAGGACGAAGGGTACGCTCAACATACTCCTCATCTCCTAGTAAATCATTATCTAATATTCTTGCCATAGGCTTATTTTAGCACAAAACAAAAAATGCAGTCAAAATTTGTCCATAAAAAAGAAGACAAGACTTGCCTTCTCTTTTAATTATTTCTTACCACCCTTAACTGGTGCCTTATCAGCTTTCTCTATAGCTTCTTTAATTGTCTTAGTATAGAGTTTAGCGCCACGGTTAATTGAGTCGCTATCGGATCCAAAGTGAACCCCATCTGTACCATTCCAGATAGAAATATTTTCTTTAGCCACTTGATACCAGTCAGCAACCGTCACAAAGTCGTATTTCTTAGCCATCTCTAACTCATACTTACGTAACTGAAGCAAAGATTGGGCCTCATTACCAGATTTACTACCATTATATGGTGTCACAAAGATAATATGGTGACCCTTAGGTAAATTCTTGATGATTTTATTAATAACGCCTTTATAGTCGTCAATCTCATTAACACCACCAGCAATGACAACATCCTTAGCAAGAGCATTACTATCCGCGTAATCTTTAAGCAAATCGTTGATTGTTGATAGGTTACGACTGACTACTGCATCTATAGCGACATTATCAATACTTGATTCCAGCTGATCTTTTGATCTAAGAGCTACGGAGTCCCCTAAAATTGTCACTCCCTTATTCACACCAAATGAAGTAGCCTGACTGTTCTCCGCATTTGTACGCGTCAATTTCATCTTAGTTTGAGCTTGCGACAAACCATTAGCTTCTAAATCTTTCTCAAAGTTCCCTACAGCCGGCGCAAAGAGAGAAATAAGCACTGTAATTAAGGTGAGACCACTAAATACATAAAGCACAATATGTCGGTACGGCGTCAAGTCTAGGTCTATTCCAAAGAGACTGGCCTTTCTTCCTGCAATAAATGGCTCTATTATATAGTAGGAAAGTGTCGCAAAAACAATTGACAGAATCGTTGTCAGAATGACTGCAATAATATTATTGGTCAATTGACTAAAGATAATATATAGTGGCCAGTGAAAAAGATAGACACTATAACTGATTTCTGCCAGATAACTAATAAGAGCAGGCTCTGATTTTCCAGGCAATTTCTCATGGAGGACACGGGCAGAGTAGATCATAACAGCCGTGAACAAACTAGCCAAAACAAAACCAAATAGATAGGTGATGCGTTCCTCAAAATGAAGGACTAAGCCCAACAATACGAGCAAGGCAAAACTCCCTACCATATAAAGGACTGTCTTTTTCAGAGCCCAAAGACGTATATTTTTCTTGAACCTAGCGGTCGTTTCATACACACCCGAAAGTGTCGCAAAGAGCGAGCCTAGGAAGAATGGATAGGCATGCGTAATTGATGAGAAATATAAGCGAGAAAAACTATCAACAAAGAAAGCACTAATAAACATTGATAGGAAGCTCACCATAAAGCAGGCAAGAGATACCATAAAGACTAGGCCTCTAAATTGATTTTGGTGTTTGACACGCTTAGCTAGGAACCAAAGCAAGACACCCCAAAGAATATAATAGTGAACCTCAATAGCCAGACTCCATGTATGGAGGTAAATATGCTGGTTAAACTGGTTCTCGTAATTTCCCCCAGTCAGAATCTCATAATAGTTAGTTACAAAACCGATAACAGAGGTAATTTGACGTCCAATACCTGCAATAAAATCATTTCGAACCAAGAGTGCCAAAGGGGTACAGATAAGCACCATCAACACAAGTGGTGGTACGATCCGGTAGAAGCGTCGTCGCATAAAACCAAGGTAATCAATGCGATGCGTCCGAGATACCTCATCAATCAAAAGCGCTGTAATCAAATACCCTGAGAAGGTAAAGAAGACATCAACACCGATGAAGCCCCCAGGAAGAATACTTGGGAAGAAATGATAGATCAGAACCAAAAATAGTCCTGTCACACGAATATAAGAAAACCAGTTAATTCTCATCCTTTAAAAATCCCCTGCTTAAATTTTCCTTTGTAGGTAACCTTATTTTCAGTAGTCAATTTTCCTTGGCCATCGGCTTGCCCAGACTTGAACTCACCTTGATAAATCCAACCCTCATGAGATTTGAAGGTTCCTTGACCATTAAAGGAACCATTCTTAAATTCTCCTGTGTAGGTATCACCATTGTCATAGGTCAAAGTTCCTTGACCATTCAAACGGTGGTTCTGCATCTGACCTTTATAGGTAATCTTAGTCCCATCAATCTTGATAGAATGTTGCGTTTTTATAGTCACCAAAAACAAGGACAGGGCACATAAAATAATAACCCCTACTGTGATACGCTCAAATTGATTTCGGTCAATATCAATATTTTTAAAATCAAAATCCTTTAGTTGTTTAAAATTCATTGTCTATCCTTAATCCACTGTAACCAGTCTCGACAACCTGCAGTTACCAATTTATATGTTTCTTCAAAGTCACCTGTGTACCATGGGTCCGGCACTCCACCAGGTCTGAAAAGCTTGATTTTATCGTCATAATGCCCTGCAGATATCTGTAGAAGATCCTCAACATTTGACTCATCCATTCCCACAACTAGATCAAAGAACTCAAAATCAGCCTGACTAATCTGCTGTGAGCCCTTGGAAGAGTCAAAAGAAATAGCATATTTCCTTAAAATCTTTTGGGTACCTTGATGAACTGGATTTCCATGCTCCCATGAAGATGTCGCGCGACTTTCGATATGCAAAGACTCTCCTTTGTCCAGCTCTTTCATCACAAATTCTGCCATTGGGCTACGACAAATATTCCCCAGACAAACAAATACAATCTTCTTCATTATTCACCTCTTGCCCAAAAACCATTAAGAGATATGCTCACTTATTTTCTTTGTCAAAATTACGAACACACTTTTAAATCATGAAAGTAGGTTCTCATTAATTTTCATTTAATCAATCCATATTATACCGAAAAACTAATCAAATAGAAAGGTTTCTTTCCTAATCATATCGAAAAATTAGTAACCTTTTTAACAGTTGCAACATTCATATTAATCTATAAGTTTAAGGCGTGAGAAAAGAGAATCTAGTTTCCTAGATTCTCCTTTTATTGGCTTTAGATATTTGACCAAACACTTTCAAGAATGTTTGTTTGTTCACGTCCTGGTCCTACAGAGAAAGTAGAGATACGTACACCTACCAATTCACCAACACGTCGAACATAATTACGAGCATTTTCAGGAAGCTCATCTAAACTTCGGCAACCTGTGATGTCTTCTTCCCAACCTGGCAATTCTTCATAGATTGGTTTACAGCGTTTCAATTGCTCAAGACTAGCTGGGTAGTAATCAATACGCTCACCATCAAGATCATAAGCTACACAAATTTTTACAGTGTCAAGACCTGAGAGAACATCGATACAGTTCAAGCTGAGGTTTGTGATACCTGATACACGACGGCTATGGCGCATCACCACTGAGTCAAACCATCCCACACGACGTGGACGTCCAGTTGTTGTTCCATATTCATGACCAACTTCACGGATACGTTCACCTACTTCATCAAATAACTCAGTTGGGAAAGGACCATCACCAACACGACTCGTATAGGCCTTACATACACCTACGACCTTATTGATTTTTGATGGACCAACACCTGAACCGATTGTAACACCACCCGCAACTGGGTTTGATGACGTTACAAATGGGTAAGTACCTTGGTCAATATCAAGCATAACCCCTTGAGCTCCTTCAAAGAGGACACGTTTGCCTGCATCAAGAGCGTCGTTCAAGATAACAGATGTATCTGTAACGTACTGCTTAATTTGTTGTCCGTAAGCGTAGTATTCTTCAAAAATCTCATCGAATGATAATTCTTCAGCCTCATACATCTTACTGAAAAGACGGTTTTTCTCAGCTAAGTTTGTTTTCAAACGATCAGTAAAGATTTCTTTGTCCAAAAGGTCTGCAATACGGATACCTACACGCGCAGCCTTATCCATATAGGCAGGCCCAATACCCTTGTTAGTTGTACCAATCTTATTATCACCTTTAGCAGCTTCTTGCAGTTGATCAAGTTTAATATGGTACGGCAAGATAACGTGCGCACGGTCAGAAATACGAAGGCTCTCTGTTGACACACCTTCCGCATGAAGATATTCCAACTCTTTGACAAGTGATTTAGGATTGACCACTACACCGTTCCCGATAACAGAGATTTTCTCTGGGAAGAAAATACCTGATGGAATCAAGTGCAATTTAAATTTCTTACCATCGATAACAATCGTGTGACCTGCATTGTCTCCACCTTGATAACGTGCGATCACTTCGGCATCTTGACTTAGGAAATCTGTAATTTTCCCTTTACCTTCATCACCCCACTGGGTACCCACAACAACTACTGATGTCATATTATTTTGATAACGGACAGCTCCACCTTTACGAGGCTGTCCCCACCTTTCTTGAAAAACTTCACGGTGGGAATTTCACCCACAAGTTTCGCGTTACAGTTTATTATAGCAGAAAAAAGGTTATTTGTTCAACGTTGAAAGCGCTTCTTACAAAATATTCTGACAGTTATAGCTAAGATTGCAACTCGTTATTTACGATCTCTTTTTTATCCTTACATCTTATATAGAACTACCAGCTATTTTATGACCAAATAATTCTACTAGCTATTAACCTGCTTCATATAATGATTTAACTGCCTTTGATTCTTTAAAACAGTTGTCTTGTCAGAATAATTTTTAACAACTGTATGATACTGCTTGACATATTTTTTGGAACGTCCGTCTAATAAAATCCATTTCACAAATGCAAAATCAAATTTTTCATTACAGTCTTCTGCCATGCTAGGACGTGTCTTTCCCCTATATGTTAAATAGCGCCTAAATGCCCGATAGAGACAATTAACTCTGTTAAAGTTGAAATAGACAATACAGTCAGCTTCCCTCATCCGTTCTTCATAAAGACAGGCCGAGTAATTCCCTTCAATAATCCAATCACTTTGTAGCATAAATGTTGATATATCGTCAGTCATTTCATCAACTGTTCGCTCTTGCCAATTTGATGTGAAATGAATTTTATCTAAATGAAGAACCTCACAATTGTAGTGTTGACCTAAAAAATTTGCCAAAGTCGACTTTCCAGAGCCGCTATAGCCAATGATTGCAATTTTCAACACATGTCTCCTTTTTCAATTCTGTTTCCTGACTAATATCATAACACAAAGCATATATCTTAGAAGGAATTATCATTTGGAACAACTCTCCTTTGGACAAACAAGCACGTAAAGTTCTGTTTAAAGTGAGTTCTTTCTTAGAAAAATAAAAAAAAGAGACCTACAATCAAGTCTCTTTTCGATATTAAACTGCCCCCTACAGGGCTCGAACCTGTGACCCATGGATTAAGAGTCCACTGCTCTACCAACTGAGCTAAGGAGGCTGGATGCTGTATTGGTACCGATGATCCACGGTTTGTATTGAACCCGCGACGTAAAAAAGCAGGTGGGCGACTCGCTACTAACTTCAGTTGCTTCTGGGTGAGCCAGCCTGCACACTGTTAATAGACCTCTGTCTCCCGATAATACAAAAATTAGTCGGTCAACACTTATATGTGGATTCGTATACCACAGCAATTTCTATGTTTTTATAATACCACTTTTGAAAATTATTGCAAGAGGAAAAATCAATTTTTTTGCAATCGTTTTCGTTGATTCCTCTCGTATTACCTAGATAACTTATCGATCCGTTCTTTATTAGCTCCAAGAGCTCTTTCATATTTCCCGGTTTCATTGGGTTGGAAATAATTCACACCTCTTAATTTATCCGGAAGATATTGTTGTTTGACCCACTTTTCAGGATAAGCATGGGGATACTTGTAATCTTGTGCATTGCCCAGTTCCTTGCTTCCAGCATAGTGTCCATCTCTCAAATGACGAGGAATAGGTAAATTCCCTGATTTTCTAAGGTCTGCCAAGGCAGCATCCATAGCCATATAAGCCGAATTCGACTTAGGAGATAAAGCTAAGTCAACAACTACATTGGCAATCAAAATACGCGCCTCTGGGAAACCTACTTTCTGTGCAGCTTCCAAAGCTGTAACCGTGTGAACTTGCGCATCAGGATTAGCTAAACCAATATCCTCGTACGCAATCACAGTCAAGCGTCGTGCTAGACTAGGGAGATCTCCTGCTTCAACCAAACGTGCTGCATAGTGAAGACTGGCATTAACATCAGAGCCTCGAATAGATTTTTGCAAAGCAGAAAGTACATCATAGTGTCCATCACCGTCTTTATCCATGGTGATATAGCTACGTTGTAAACTATTTTCCACTGTATCTAAAGTAATATGGCGAAGCCCATCTTCTGAAGCTGGCGTCGACATGACAGCTAAATCTAAGGAATTATAAGCCGAACGTAAATCACCATTAGTAGCCGTAGCAATAAAATCTAGAGCATCCTCATCTAACTGGACATCAAAGTCAAAGCCACGCTCCTTGTCCTCTAGAACACCTAGGATAGCTTCCTTAATATCCTCGTTAGAGAGTGGTTCCAACTCAAATATTTGTACACGACTACGGATGGCTGGTGTGACAGAAAAAAACGGATTCTCCGTTGTAGCCCCAATCATGATAATATTACCATTCTCTAAGAGTGGCAATAAAAAGTCTTGTTTAGCTTTATCCAAACGATGAATCTCATCTAGAAGCAGAACTAAGCCACCTGAAAATTTAGCCTCTTCCGCAATTTCCTGTAGGCGTTTCTTGCTATCAACAGTAGCATTAAAGGTTCTAAAAGCAAATTTTGTTGTTCCTGCAATAGCACTAGCTATTGAGGTCTTCCCGATTCCTGGTGGCCCGTAGAGAATCATTGACGACAGCATATTCGCTTCTACCATACGGCGAATAATTTTACCTTCACCAACCAAATGCTTCTGACCAATCACCTCTGAAATTGTACGTGGACGCATGCGTAGAGCAAGATTATCTGGCATCTTCTCTCCTTTTTTAACTGATTTTTTCTTATTATAATAAGCATATACTATTTTGTTATAAAAAGAAATTATAAATAGTTCTTGTCAAACCTAAATTCTTATGATAGAATGTTTTGGTATGTGGTGCTAGCACATCCGTAATAAATTCTACCTAGGAGGAAAACACGAAATGGCTAAAGTATGTTACTTTACAGGACGTAAAACTGTTTCTGGAAACAACCGTTCACACGCTATGAACAAAACTAAACGTGCCGTTAAACCTAACCTTCAAAAAGTTACTATCCTTGTTGATGGTAAACCTAAAAAAGTTTGGGCTTCAGCTCGTGCGCTTAAATCTGGTAAAGTTGAACGCGTTTAATCTTATTGGATATTAAGAGAGATGACTCCAGTCGTCTCTTTTTTTGTTCATCGTCTTTCCCTTTTGGCTATACTTATGTTATAATAAAGAACTAACAGATAATTCTTATAGAAAGAAGGTGTCAGTATGGGATTTACAGATGAAACTGTTCGTTTCAACCTAGACGACGGTAGCAAAGATGAAATCAGTAATACTTTGACAAATGTCTACCGTTCGTTGGCTGAGAAAGGTTATAATCCTATCAACCAAATTGTCGGTTATGTTCTGAGCGGTGACCCTGCTTATGTTCCGCGTTATAATGACGCCCGTAACCAGATTCGTAAATACGAACGTGATGAAATCGTTGAAGAACTCGTTCGCTATTATCTTAAAGGAAATGGAATTGACCTCTAATGCGAGTAATGGGACTTGATGTTGGCTCAAAAACAGTAGGAGTTGCGATTAGTGATCCCCTCGGTTTTACAGCCCAAGGCGTTGAAATTATCAAAATTGACGAGGAGGCTGAAGAGTTTGGTTTCGACCGACTAGGCGAGCTCGTTAAAGAATATAAGGTAGAAAAATTTGTTGTTGGTCTTCCTAAAAATATGAATAACACTGAAGGACCACGTGTTGAGGCAAGCAAAGCCTATGGTGACAAAATCAAGGAAATCTTTGGAATTCCTGTAGATTACCAAGACGAACGCTTGACAACTGTTCAAGCCGAGCGTATGTTGGTTGAACAAGCAGATGTCAGCCGTGGTAAACGTAAAAAAGTTATTGATAAATTAGCTGCCCAACTTATTCTACAAAACTACCTCGATCGAATGTTTTAAGAAAGTGTAATAGAGACCTAATAGTCAAGTGACAATCTAGTAAACTGCCAAGCAAATCTACTAGATTTCCTCACTATTCAGTGCTCTCTACAAAAAGGAGAACAATATGTCACACAATCACGACCACAACCATGATCATGAAGTCATCACTTTAGTAGACGAACAAGGAAATGAAACACTTTTTGAAATCTTGTTGACTATTGATGGACGCGAAGAATTTGGTAAAAACTATGTTCTTTTGGTACCAGCTGGTGCTGAAGAAGATGCTAATGGAGAAATTGAAATCCAAGCATACTCATTCACTGAAAATGAAGACGGTACTGAAGGCGACCTTCAACCAATCCCTGAAGATTCAGATGCTGAATGGGATATGATTGAAGAAGTTTTCAATAGCTTCATCGATGAAAACTAAAAAATAATCAATGCCATAGGCAAAGAAATGACTTGTTAAAAAGAGATTGGGATATTGTATCTCAGTCTCTTTTTTAGATATTTTTTTCTTAAATGTAAGAAATTAGAGGAAAATTGACTAAATGGTATTATCTGATATACTTTAAATAAGACAATTAGGGGATAAGACCCTTTTATTTATAACTATCCAAATGTCAACAAAGGAGTTTAATTGTGAGTCCATACAACGAAGACAATACTTTAGATTCAAGTGGCTACCAAGGTTATCATCGAAGCCACCATCGATTTCATATACAAGATAATCAATCCGAAAAGATTGAAGTGACAATTCAGGGACATACAGAAGAATCAAATTCGTCTCAAATAGAGAAAAAAACTAAGATTTCACTTCCATGGAAGCATAAAGGCCATATCCTGATTCTCAGTTTGATTTTGAGTATTTTTAGTATATCAGTTCCCTGCTTTACAGACTTTGCCAATAATATACAGTCTCAAAACCTTTACATTGCAAAAATGTTTGCCAATGGTAGCTTACCCTACTCTGACTTTTTTGCGACAGGCGGCTTCTTTTATTACTTACTAGTTTCTCTGGCTTTCCGTTTAGGATCAACTCTTTGGCTGATTCCTATTCAATTCCTTACCTACTATCTTTCTGGAAGTTACCTTTACAAGACTGTCATGCACATGACAAACAAGAAGGAAATTGCCACTCTAATTAGTATTATTTTCTATGTCACTAATGGAACACTTGGTTTTGGTGGGCTCTACCCTATCCAATTTGCTATGCCTTTTGTCCTAGGTGCTATCTTCTTCTTAACTCGTTACTTTGCGGGTCACAGTCGTGATGAAGCCTTTATTCTTTACGGCTTCGCTGGCACTGCGGGAGCTCTTTTTGAAGCTCGAACTCTTATTTTCTGGATATTGTCACTTGTGACAATCTTCGTTTACAACCTTGTCAACAAACACTTTGCTCGTGGTTTTTATCAAGTTCTTTGTATTATTTTTGGTAACATTCTAGTATTGTATCTATGTCTTTACTTTATCCTAAATTTACAAATTACATCGGACTATATTAACCAAGTTTTGGTTTACAACTTTACACAACTTGCTGTAGAAAAAAATGACTTTCTACTTACGTTAGCTTACCAAAGTTTTGCTGTCATCGGCTCTGGATTACTTATTGGTGCACTTACTACAAGCAACCACCTTCTTGGCGATGCTAAAGATAAGAGCATCAAGTGGGTACTACTCCTTAGTTTTATCTTTACAGTGGTTTACAGCTTGTTCTCTCAAAGTTTTGGACTTTACAGTATTCTCAACATCGTACCTTATGGTCTAGTCTTGACAGCACTTTCTTTAGATGATGCTATTAAAAAGAGAGCAGAGCGAACTTCTCACCGACGTCGTAATGGTAACCAAATTCACACACTTAAAGTTTTTGGTATATTCCTTAGTCGTAATTACTTCTTACCTATTGCAGTCTTTGCATTTGCTTTCGCGATGCCAATCATTATGTTCCTATTTAATTTAGGAAATAATACTGAACGTAGTACTGTTGCAAATTACCTCGCTAAAAATACCAAAAAAGATGAAACTATCTACGTTTACGATTCCTCAGCAAAAATTTATTTGGAAAGCGGTCGTAAAGCAGCCTCACAATTTGTTCTTCCAGAACTTAACACAGCTAAATCTAGTCATCAGAAAGCTCTCTCAGATACTATTATCCAAGATTCAGCACAATATATCGTTGTTCAACAAGATACACAACTACCTTCTGATGTTAAATCTACACTTTCAAAAAACTATAAAAAAGACCCTGTAAAAGGCGTTGAACGATACACTGTTTACGTCCTAAAATAGGTCAAAAAATCAATATATAGTGGTTGAGATAAAAATATACCACAATATATTGATTTTTTTTTGCCTAGTGCTATAATTAGTAACGAGGTGATTTTTAGATGATTACATTAGAAAAAGAAAAGGTTACAATCAACCCTGATATCAAAGTCATCAAACGTGATGGTCGTATGGTTGTCTTTGATTCAAGTAAAATATATGAGGCTATCCTCAAAGCAAGTGAGGCTATTACACCTATCACACCCTTAATTGAAGCAAAGTTGGAAGGAATTGCCAACCGTATTGTTGCTGAAATTAATGACCGCTTCACTCAAAATATCAAAATATATGAAATCCAAAGCATAGTAGAGCACGAGTTACTCGAAGCTAACGAATATGCTATCGCTCAAGAATATATCAACTATCGTACCAAACGTGATTTTGAGCGTTCTCAGGCTACTGACATCAATTTCACCATTAGTAAACTTGTTAATAAAGACCAGGCTGTTGTTCATGAAAATGCTAATAAAGATAGCGATCTTTACAATACACAACGTGATTTAACCGCAGGAATTGTCGGAAAATCTGTAGGACTCAAGATGCTTCCTCCACACGTGGCAAATGCTCATCAAAAGGGAGATATCCATTTCCACGATTTAGACTACAGCCCTTACACACCTATGACTAACTGTTGTTTGATTGACTTCAAAGGCATGTTGGCAAATGGTTTTAAAATTGGTAACGCTGAAGTTGAAAGTCCTAAATCCATTCAAACTGCAACAGCACAAATTTCACAAATCATCGCAAATGTTGCCTCTAGTCAATATGGTGGCTGTACTGCAGACCGTATCGATGAGTTTTTAGCTCCTTACGCAGAACTTAACTACAAAAAACACTTAGCTGATGCTAAAGAGTGGGTAGCTGAAGAAAAACGTGAAGACTATGCACGCGCCAAAACGCGTAAAGATATCTACGATGCTATGCAATCTCTTGAATACGAGATTAATACGCTTTTCACTTCGAATGGACAAACTCCCTTTACCTCTCTCGGTTTCGGTTTAGGGACAAACTGGTTTGAGCGTGAAATCCAAAAGGCTATCCTACAAGTTCGTATTTTAGGACTTGGCTCCGAACACCGTACAGCCATTTTCCCTAAACTCATTTTTACCTTAAAACGTGGACTTAACTTAGAGCCTAGCTCACCTAACTACGATATTAAGCAACTAGCTCTTGAATGTGCAACAAAGCGTATGTATCCAGATGTCTTATCATATGACAAAATCGTTGAATTGACAGGTTCCTTTAAGGCTCCTATGGGATGTCGTTCCTTCCTACAAGGGTGGAAGGATGAAAATGGTGTTGAAGTTAATTCTGGACGAATGAATCTGGGTGTTGTAACCCTTAATCTTCCTCGAATTGCCCTAGAATCTAAGGGAGACCAAGATAAATTTTGGGAAATTTTTGAAGAAAGAATGGGAATTGCCAAAGATGCACTCGTCTACCGAGTTGAACGTGTCAAAGAAGCTACACCTGCTAATGCACCTATTCTTTATCAGTACGGGGCCTTTGGCCAACGTCTAGGTAAATTCGATAATGTAGATCAACTCTTCAAACATCGTCGTGCAACTGTATCACTTGGTTATATTGGGCTTTATGAAGTAGCATCTGTTTTTTATGGTAGTGACTGGGAGACTAATCCAGAAGCCAAAGCGTTCACGTTAGATATCGTTAAATCTATGAAAAATGCTTGTGAAAGTTGGTCTGACGAATATGATTATCATTTCTCTGTTTATTCAACACCATCAGAGAGTTTGACGGATCGTTTCTGTCGTTTGGATACTGAAAAGTTCGGTGTCGTGACTGATATCACAGATAAAGAGTATTACACCAACTCTTTCCACTACGATGTTCGTAAAAATCCAACACCATTTGAAAAATTAGAATTCGAAAAAGCATACCCAGAATCTGGCGCAACTGGTGGATTCATCCATTACTGCGAATATCCAGTCCTCCAGCAAAATCCAAAGGCACTCGAAGCTGTCTGGGACTTTGCTTATGACCGTGTCGGTTACCTCGGAACGAATACTCCAATTGATAAATGCTACAAGTGTGATTTTGAAGGGGACTTCACCCCAACAGAACGTGGATTCATGTGCCCTAACTGTGGCAACACAGATCCTAAAACAGTTGATGTTGTCAAACGTACTTGCGGCTATCTAGGAAACCCACAGGCACGCCCAATGGTTAAAGGACGCCACAAAGAAATCTCTGCTCGAGTCAAACACATGAACGGTTCAACCATAAAATATGAAGGTAAACACCTTTAATAAGACCTAGAATACATTATAATAAACTAGAAGCAGCTGGATGATACCTTCCAACTGCTTTGCTTATTTCATTTTTAGAAAGGAATATAATGGGAAAATATCAATTAGATTATAAAGGTATGCAACAAGTGGAACGTTACCACGAAAAAAATGCAACCGTCAAAAACGATAAAAAAGCACGTGTCCAAGCCCTTTTGAAAAAAGCTGGAAAGAAGAAATAATATGATCTTACGCCGACCGAGTCAAACAGATAAAGAAGCTATCTTAGAGATGATAGCTGAATTTGAAAGGGAGCAATCTGCTCATGATGGTGGATTTTGGAACCCCGACAATTTTGTTTATGAAGAGTGGCTAGAAGAAAATATTCAAGCGGAAGCGGGACTCAATATTCCTGAAAACTGGGTTCCTGCTATCCAGCTGGTTAATTTTGACGAAGCGGATCATGCTCTTGGTTTTCTCAACCTTCGTCTCCGATTAAATGACTACTTACTAGAAAAAGGGGGCCATATCGGCTACTCAATCCGTCCATCCGAACGAGGAAAAGGTTATGCGAAAGAATCACTCCGTCAAGGCTTACAAGTAGCTAAAGACAAGAATATTCATCGTGCTCTGGTCACTTGTAATATCAAGAATCCTGCTAGTCGAGCTGTTATATTAGCCAACGGTGGCCAGTTGGAGGACATTCGCCATGAAACTGAGCGCTATTGGATAGATTTGGAGTAGAATCATGACATGGAATACACCAAAACCACAGGAATGGAAGTCTGAAGAACTTAGCCAAGGACGTATTATTGACTACAAAGCTTTCAATTTCGTTGATGGTGAAGGCGTGCGTAACTCCCTTTACGTCTCTGGTTGCATGTTTCATTGCGAGGGATGCTATAACGCTGCCACCTGGTCCTTTAAGGCAGGAATTCCCTATACTAAAGAACTTGAAGAACAAATCATGAGGGATCTAGCTCAACCTTACGTACAAGGTCTCACGCTACTTGGTGGTGAACCCTTCCTAAACACAGGAATTCTCATTCCCCTAGTCAAACGCATTCGTGAGGAACTCCCGGAAAAAGATATCTGGTCTTGGACTGGTTATACTTGGGAGGAGTTGATGCTTGAAACTCCTGATAAACTAGAACTTCTTCAACTCGTTGACATTCTCGTTGACGGCCGCTTTGACATCACTAAAAAGAACCTTATGCTCCAGTTTCGAGGATCATCTAATCAACGTATTATTGATGTCAAAAAATCTCTTAATCAAGGAGAAGTCGTTATTTGGGACAAGCTAAATGACGGTCAAACCAACTATGAACAAGTCGATCGTAAAGATATGCTATAAAAAAAGTCTGAGCTTATAACTCAGACTTTTTTATGCAATTTTAACAAAAACTAGCTCATTATTAGAGGATAAATCCTCACGATAATTAAACTCATCAAAGGACAATTTTCGTAAATCATTAATCGTTTGACAATTCTCCTCCATAACAGCTGTCAAAAAAGCCCCTCTTGCCTTTTTGGAAATCGTAGAGTGAGTCTTAAGAACCCCATTGCGGTCTTCCATAAAACTAACCGTAAATAACTGCTTACGAAGAGTTGAACTAAAAACATCCTCGAATTCACTCGAAAGCAAAGAAACAACTGGAACTTGACTCTCCTCTAAAAATTGGTCATATTCGGCACGCCAATAGTTTTTTAAGGACTGACCATTAACCTTTATCTTCGTATGAAAGTCATGACGATGTTCTTGAATAGGGTAAAAAGCGGGAATGATTCCATAAAAAGAAGATGTGATAAACACTTGTTGACCTAAGAAATCTTTTTCACATGTGGATAAGTCACTACGTTTGATGTGACGATACATCAGACCATTAAAAAGCTCGACAGCCGGATAGCTCTTCGCTTCTCCCGACAAAATCGCAGCCCAGCGTTGCTTTTCTTTCTCAGCCTGCTCAGGCTTTATTTTATAAGCTGTGGATAATTCATCTGTGGACAATTTTGACATTTCAGTTAGGATAGCCACACTCTTTTCGGATAATTTTTGAGACGTAACTTCCTTACTGGCCTTCATTTCTTTTGCGGTTGGAATTAAAAATCTTATCATACTGATATTGTAAAGTCAAGCAAGCATTTCGTCAAGAATTCTCTCCAACAAAAAAGAAGCTAACATTCGTCAACTTCCTTTTTTGTTAGTCATCTAAATCAACAAAACGACCTAGAATATGTACATTCTCTGCGATGGAGACAAAGGCTTTGGGATCTGCCTTTCTCATATAATGCTTGAAGTCAGTATACTCTTCACGCGTAATAATCGCCAGTAATACTGCTTTCTTTTCGTGATTATAAGTCCCTTCCGCATCATTAATCATCGTTACTCCACGGTGGAGTTTTTTCTGAATCATCCTTACAACTGGGTCGGGATTACTTGTGACAATCATAGCCTGCATTTTCTTTTGTTTCGTGAAAATCGCATCTGTAACTCGACTAGAAACAAAAATAGTCACCATTGAATAAAGAGCATATTTCCAACCAAAAAGAATGCCCGCAAAAACCATGATAATCCCATTGACAATCAAGGAGATATTCCCAACATCACGGCCTGTTTTCTTACGAATAGTGAGGCTAACGATATCCGTCCCTCCACTAGAGATACGTGATTTTAAACCGAAACCAATCCCCGTTCCCATGACCAAACCACCAAAGATAGCATTGATCAAAGGATCCTCTGTCAAGATTACATGTGGCATCACCTGAATAAAAAGGGAGCTCATCGTTACTGTAATGAAAGTAAAGATTGTAAATTTATGGCCAATCTTATACCAAGCCATAATCAAGAGAGGGATATTAATCGCATAGAAAGTCAATGATACTGGTATCTCAAAGCCTAAAGTTCTAACACTCAATGCCGATAAAACCTGTGCCAAACCTGTCGCTCCACTGGAGTAAACATGTCCAGGTTGAAAAAAGAAATTAACGGCGATTGACGATAAGAGCCCGTAAAGTAAAGAAGCTGAAACTTTTTCAGTATATTTTTCACGGGAAATACTACGTACAGCCTGCAAAACGCCCATTTTCTTCGCAGACTTTTTCGCTACAAATTTAACATGTTTATGAAGAGGTGCTTTATTCATTTTCTAAATCTACATGAAGGGCAAGTTCTTCCAACTGTTTATCAGCCACAAGACTTGGAGCCTGAGTCATAGGATCTGATGCCTTATTATTTTTAGGGAAGGCAATCACTTCACGGATATTATCTTTACCTGCAAGAAGCATAACAAAACGGTCAAGACCGATAGCCAAACCACCATGTGGTGGGAAACCATAGTCCATAGCTTCAAGAAGGAATCCAAATTGCTCGTAGGCTGATTCTTCAGAGAAACCAAGGGCTTTCAACATACGTTCCTGTAGGTCTTTATGATTGATACGTAGACTACCTCCACCAAGCTCATAACCATTCAAGACAATATCATAAGCTACAGCACGTACCTTGGAAAGATCTCCTTCAAGCTCTGCTGCAGAATCTTCTGTTGGCAAAGTAAATGGGTGGTGAGCAGACATATAGCGCCCTTCTTCTTCAGACCACTCAAACATTGGCCAATCGACAACCCAAAGGAAGTTGAACTTAGTGTTGTCAATCATGTCAAGTTCTTTAGCAATTTGATTACGCAAAGCACCAAGTGTATTATTAGCGATTTCAAGTGTATCTGCTACAAAAAGAACTAGATCATTCTCTTCGAGGTGTAAAGTATTTGTCAACTTATCCTCAATACTTGTCAAGAATTTAGCAACTGGACCTGCTAGAGCTCCATCAGTCATCTTAACCCAAGCAAGACCTTTAGCACCAAATTGTTTGGCAAACTCTGTCAACTTGTCAATACTTTTACGTGAGTATTTGTCTGCATTTCCTTTGACAACAATTGCCTTAACAGCTGGTGCCTCAGCAAACACTTTGAAGTCTACACCCTTGACAACCTCTGTCAAGTCTTGTAAAAGCATGTCAAAGCGTGTATCTGGCTTGTCAGAACCATAGTTATTCATGGCATCATCATAAGACATGCGTGGGAATGGTAGTGTAACTTCAATTCCTTTAGTTTCTTTCATAACCTTAGCAATCAATCCCTCTGTAATATCTTGGATTTCTTGCTCATTAAGGAATGACGTTTCCAAGTCAACTTGTGTAAATTCAGGTTGACGGTCTCCACGCAAATCTTCATCACGGAAACACT
This sequence comes from Streptococcus sp. HMSC078H12, assembly GCF_001814615.1. NCBI lineage: Bacteria > Bacillati > Bacillota > Bacilli > Lactobacillales > Streptococcaceae > Streptococcus > Streptococcus sp. HMSC078H12. The sequence goes on from NZ_KV817316.1 coordinate 339,764, forward strand.
TAACAATTTGATAATAACGGTCAAAACCAGCATTCATCAATAATTGTTTAGTGATTTGAGGACTTTGCGGAAGAGCATAAAAGTGACCTTGGCTAACACGGCTTGGAACCAAGTAATCACGAGCACCTTCTGGTGTAGATTTTGTCAACATTGGTGTTTCAACATCGATAAATTCCAAATCATCAAGATAATTACGGATGGCGTGAGTTACCTTTGCACGGAGCTTAAAGTTTTCCAACATCTCTGGACGACGAAGATCCAAGTAGCGGTAACGCATACGTGTATCATCACTAGCCTCAACACCATCTTTGATTTCAAATGGTGTTGTTTTGGCAGTATTAAGGACTTTAAGGTCTTCAACTTTAAGTTCGACAGCACCTGTAGGCAAGTTATCATTAGCTTGTTCACGCGCTTCAACAGTTCCTGTGACTTCAATAACAAATTCGCTACGCAAGCTTTCAGCTGTTTCAACAACATTAGCATCCGCATTTTCAGGGTTAACAACCAACTGCATCAAACCTTCACGGTCACGAAGATCGATGAAAATCAAACCTCCGAGGTTACGACGGCGAGATACCCAACCTTTCAAAGTAATAGTAGTTCCGATGTGTTCACTACGAACACGTCCGGCATACATAGAACGTTCCATAAATACACTTCTTTCGTTAATTTTTTAGTCTTAACTATTATAGCAAAAAGCCCATCAAAACCCCACCCATTTCAGGTTAGAATTTTAATAGACTTTCTTTTTTATAAAACTATTTGCCAAATTGTTTCAATAAATCACTAGTATCCACGTAATCTTCAGCAAACTCTTCAAAATCTTCAAAACGATAATCGGCTGTTTCTAAGTCAAGTAAACTATTCCAACGGAATCCGTAAACATCTTCAATGATAACACTAAGTTCATCAGTTTCCTCGTCTACCTGCCATCCCAAATAACGTTCCTGTGTTTCAAAACTCAAGACCACATCTTGACAATCTTGACGCCAAACTTGACCAAGTAATTGCTGACACATCGCATGATCACTTGCAGGCTCATCATTGAACCAAGTAATATCATGTTTATCAAGAAAGGCAATCAATTGCCAAAACTGTTGTTGGAAACGAATGGGCTTACTACGATCAAAAGCCAAACTGAACTTTTCACTCCGTTTGAGCATATCAACTATACTAACCATATGCCCCCTACTTTTCTAACTGTTCGAGGACTACAGCAAAGTTTTTAGTTAGCTCTTCGAAACTTACAGTAACTTCCTCACGAGTAGCATTATTTTTGACATTGACCTGACCTGACTCCACTTCACTCTCACCTAATGTGATAACCGTCTTAGCCTTGAAGGTATCTGCTGACTTAAATTGTGCCTTAATCTTACGTCCAAGGTAATCACGTTCAGCCTTAAATCCTTGATAGCGGATAGCTTGAACTAACTCAAGAGCTTTGCCATTGGCACCTGAACCAAGTACTGCAATGTAAACATCCAGACTTTCTTCCACAGGAAGTTCGATACCTTGTTTATCAAGAACCAAAAGCAAGCGTTCTAAACCAAGTCCAAAACCAAAACCAGCTGTTTCTGGACCACCGAAGTATTCAACCAAACTATCATAACGACCACCTGCACAGATTGTCAATTCAGACTTATCAATAGTGGTAATAAATTCAAAAATCGTGTGATTATAGTAATCAAGACCACGTACCATATTAGTATCAATCACGTAAGGAATGTTAAGACTATCGAGCATGGTACGTACTTCGTCAAAGTGCGCTTGACTTTCTTCATCTAAATAATCAAGGATAGAGGGAGCATTTTCAACTGCAACCTTATCTTCTTTTTCTTTTGAATCGAGTACTCGCAAAGGATTTTCATCCAAACGGCGTTGACTATCTTTTGACAAACTTTCACGCATCGGTGTCAAGTAGTCAATCAAGGCCTGACGATAAGCCAGACGACTCTCAGTATTTCCAAGGCTATTCAAATGAAGGGTAACATCCTTAATGCCAAGCGTATTAAAGAGTTGGTAGGCCATAGCAATGGTTTCAACATCTGTTGCAGGATTTTTTGATCCAAAGCACTCTACACCTAGTTGGTGGAACTCGCGCAAACGTCCTGCTTGAGGACGTTCATAACGGAACATTGATCCAATATAATAAACTTTAACAGGTTTTTGGACCTCTGGCGCAAAGAGTTTGTTTTCTACATAAGAGCGTACAACCGGTGCTGTTCCTTCTGGACGAAGTGTAATATGACGGTCTCCCTTATCATGAAAATCATACATTTCTTTAGTAACGATGTCAGTTGTATCACCTACTGAACGTGAAATGACCTCGTAATGTTCAAACATAGGTGTACGAATTTCACCATAATTGTATTTCTTAAATGTTTCACGTGCAACATTTTCTACGTACTGCCATTTGGCACTATCCGCAGGTAAAATATCCTGCGTTCCCTTAGGTTTTTGAAGTTTCATAATGATGATACAGGCCTCAAATAGACCTGCCCTCCTTTTCCGTTATTACAGATATAATCACTCTATTCTATCATAATTTATATAGCTTTTGGGAAATGGTGGAGGATTTTTCAACGTCAGAAAGAAACAGACCTCTCGGCCTGCCACAATCATTAATCTTCCTTATAAAGAATGAAGGTCACAATGAAAGAGACCACAACAGAAATTACAAGACCCGCAATAGCTGTGTAAAAATATTTAAGTGTATCTTCACCGATATACGCTGCAATCGTCAAGAGACCTGGGGAACCACCCGCAAAATTTCTCGCACCTAAAATACCAAGGAAGAAGCCACCTACTCCCCCTGCAACAATAGATCCTATAAGGGCTGCTTTATTTTGCAAAGTTACCCCATAAAGAGCCGGTTCCGTAATCCCACAAATCGCAGTAATCCCAGCAGATGAAGCTAGAGCTTTTTTATTGGTATCCTTAGTTTTTAAAGCAATAGCAAGGGATGCTCCACCCTGAGCCACATTTGAAGCCAAAGCACCTGGCTGTGCAATCGTATCATAACCAATAGTCATACGGTTATTGATTCCAATGGATACTAAGCCATAGTGAGTTCCTGTTGTAACCATTAACGGGAAGGTTGCTCCTACAATTGTCGGAACAACCCATGGGCCAAAGTTTTCCAACCACTTAAAGAAGTCACCCAACCAGTTACCAATGACAGCACCAATTGGACCTAAAATCAAAAGTGTTACGATTGCAGTAATTAAGGTCGTAATCATAGGAACCAAGAAAAACTTCACAGCCTTTGGTGAAATTTTAATCGCAAAGCGCTCCACGTAACTCATAAACCAAACTGCCAAAATAACAGGGATAACCGTTGATGAGTAAGAAGTTAATGTAAGAGGAATACTAAAGAAAGAGACGCCATGACCTGATTCCTTGGCAGTTGTCACAATCTGAGTAAAAGCTGGGTGTAATAAAATAGCACCAATCAACATCCCCAATTGAGCATTCGTCTTAAACTGTCGAGCTGCTGAGGCACCTAAAAATACAGGTAAGAAATAAAATCCAGCATCGCCAATAAAATTAAGAACTTGATAGTTAACATCATCTACAGCTACTACCTTAAAGACAACCAGAAGAGATAACACGGCTTTGATCATCCCTGCTGCTGTAATTACTGGTAAGATTGGGGTGAAAATCCCAGAAATAAGAGCTAAAAAGCTTTGAAGAGGAGTTCTATCTTGTTTTTCCGATGATTCCTTAGATACTTCATCCAGATCAAATAAACCTTCTAAAGCGCGGTATACATTTGGTACATCACTCCCAACAACAACTTGATACTGGCCACCACTCTTAGTCAAACTCACCACACCATCGATAGCTTTAACAGCCTCATCATCAGCTTTAGAATCATCTGCTAAGGTAAAACGTAAACGTGTCGCACAATGGGTTAGATTCTGAACGTTCCCCTTTCCTCCTACAGCTTCTAAAATTTTCTGTCCTATCTCTTTATAATCCATGACACTTCCTTTCTATATTCATAAAAATAGAGAACAAGCTGAGCCTGTCCTCTGCATTTTTTCTATTATGACCAAACTTTATCAGTAATTGTTTTAATCAATTGCAATTTATTCCACTCATCTTGCTCAGTCAAGATATTACCTTCTTCAGTTGAGGCAAAACCACATTGAGTTGAGATACCAAGGTTCTTAAGTGGTACAAGTTCAGCCGCTTCATGGATACGAGCAATGACAGCATCTACATCTTCCAAAGCTGGATCCTTAGAAGTAATCACACCAAGTACCAGTTCAACATGGTCACGGTTATTCCAAATCGTTGGAAGTGGTGCGAAGCTACCTGAACGCGCATCATCGTATTCCAAGAAGAAGATATCATAGTTCAATTGACCAAGATATTTAGCTACTGAATCATAGCCACCTTCAAAAAGGTAAGTTGACTTAAAGTTCCCACGACAAATGTGAGTAGCCAAAGTCAAATCCTCTGGAAGACCTTCCAAGGCTTTATTGATAGTGTACACATCATCCTCAGCAATTTTTGCCAACTCAGCTGTTTTCTCAGGATTATTTTTTTCATTCTCAAACTGTTGAATCAAATAACCCCAAGTCGTATCATCCAACTGTACATAACGTGCACCCAAATCGTAGAAATGTTGGATGGTATCATGGTACGCTTTTGCCAAATCATCAAGGAAATCTGTCCATGAATCATAGTAATCTGCATAAAGATCACTACGGTGGTCACGGTTAATGATGAGTGATGGACTTGGAATAGTTACTTTTGGAGTAATTCCTTCAGGAGTCACCGATTTAAGATATTCAAAGTCACGATAGAAAGGATGATTAGGATTTTCAGCAATTTTACCATTGATACGAACGTTAGTTGTACGTGTCTTAGCTCCATGGAATTTATATGAATCCTCTTGTTGGTAAGCTTCAAAACCAGTTAGGTTCCATAGGAAGTCAAGGTGCCACCAAGAACGACCAAATTCACCATCAGAAACGACTTGAAGACCATTTTCTACCTCATGATGAACCAATTCCTTAACCACTTCATCCTGTACTTTCAACAATTCCTCTTGCGAAATCTCACCATTGGCAAATTTTTCACGTGCTTCTTTTAAAGCTTGTGGACGAAGGTAAGAACCAACATGATCAAAATGATAATGAACTTTACTCATAGTTATTTACTCCTTTTTATTCTTTCATTTAATGTAATAATAAGCCTATTCTAGCACTTGCTGTTATAGCTGTGAAATATGTATTTACTATCACATTGTATAGTTTTTAACTATATATTTTCTTGAGAAGTTTTTTGTCAAGTAACTTTACTTTACAAAAAAGATATGTTATTCTGTTATAGTTGATTTAAAATCAAGAACATAAATATTAATTCGGAGGAAATAAAGAAATGGCAGTACCTGCACGTCACACTTCAAAAGCGAAGAAAAACAAACGTCGTACACACTACAAATTGACTGCTCCATCAGTACAATTTGACGAAACAACTGGAGATTACTCACGTTCACACCGTGTATCACTTAAAGGATACTACAAAGGACGTAAAATCGCTAAAGCTAACGCAGCTAAATAATAGAAGGGAGATACCATGCGCGTAAATATTACACTTGAACACAAAGAATCTGGTGAACGCTTGTACCTTACTTCAAAAAACAAACGTAACACTCCAGACCGTCTTCAATTGAAAAAATACTCACCAAAATTGCGTAAACACGTAATCTTTACTGAAGTAAAATAATTGAATTAAAAACCATGAAAATAATATTTTCATGGTTTTTCTATTACTCAAAGAGGATCTCCTATGACAAAAATAGAAACATTTAAATGGCGTATGTGGCATGTTTATCTCCTTATTTTTATAACCATTCTACTTACAGGTACATTCGTTCGCTATGGTTATAGAATTCAGGCCGCTTATTCCTTAGACGATAGACTTTACGACTATACTAACAAAAAAGTTACTGTAACATCCTTTCAAAACGTCAAAATTGGAAACTTTAACGTTTTAGGTGTTAAGTTTGGAAATGAAAAAGCACTTGAGAGAAGTCAATTAGCCGTCGGTCGCTCCTATCTAGCCTTCCAAGAATCTAGGTATAAAGCATCTAAACACAAGAAGGACCCTAAAAATTATGATATTATTCACTTTTATCAGCTTGGTAAAGACACTGGAAAAGGACACACTATTGATGTACTAGAGCTTGCTAAAAAACTAGGATACGATGATCCCGATTCCATGGATAATACCATGTACTCCGATGGCAGGGATGAGTTTGTGAAATTTTCATCCTATGACAACGAAAAAGTATTCTATGTCAATTTACGCACCCATAAGGCAACTAAAACCAAACCAGCAAAAGTCAGTCAATACTACGGATTTGCTAAACCTTATCGCTATCTCCTTTCAAAGGATAATTTTTCTGTAGGTCATAAAGAGGATCCCCTCACTATCAACTCCATGCCCCTTATCTGGACCAAAGAAAGAAATTTTGCTGATTACAAAGATCAAGACGATAACGAATACAGTGACCAATCGCTCAAAAAAAGATTCGGCCTAATTATCGTAACAACTGATTCACTTAATTTGGATGATGCCATTAAACTCCAAAAAGAGTTAACACCAGATAAGGAGGATATCTATTGGTATTTTACAAGTACTGATACAACGACTGGACACCTCGAGGATGTTAAAAGTCAAAAAGATTACAACCTACTAGTTAAGGAGAGTCATAACTAATATGTTAAAAAATAGCTTCAAATACCTTAAAATTACTATGCCCTTGATTTTATTATTGACCATGATTGCTATCTTTTTCTATTACAATGCTCAAGAAAATATTAAAGGGTTTTATAAAACTCGTGGATTTCAAGGAAAGGTGCAAATAACTGGTATCGGATGGGCAGATAAAATTACTTATCGTATGAATAAAGAAGATGAGGTTAAACATTACCTGATTTTCCATATTGATTATCAAGAGACCATTAATAACAAAAAAGAACATGTAAAGACTCAACTGCCTCTCCATATTCAAGATTTACTCTATCCTTACATTGCCAGCCCAACAGAAAGCGACTCAGATTTTAATCATCAAAATAGTGAATATAAGATTTTACCTGATGAAAGAGAATATGGGAACGACTTTGTTAAAAAGTCTATTAAAATCAACCCTAGAAATCAAAAATTTATCAATGATATCTCTAAAGCTTTAAGTACCGAGAACGATTTAAAAAATATTATTGTTCAGATAGAACCTGTACCATACACGACACTCTATACTTATGAGAGGGGACATTCTAAAGCCCTAGGTGGCTATTATGATTTTTCACTTAAAGATGCTCTACGAAACAAACAACTTACTGTCCAATTGAGTTTTCCTTCTGGTTCCACGACTAAAGAAATTGACTTACATTCTCAATTAGAACAGGTACTTAAAAACTCTGAACTACCAGATGGATGGTATATCTTAAATCAAAATAACGACTTTCCAAAAGAGGTACATATTGATGACAATCAAATTAGAATTAACTAAAGAAAGAACTCGGAGAGAATTATCTGAGGAAGAATGGGCTTTCCCTATTTGGAGATGGGCGGCTTTCTCATTATTTGACACCCTAATCCTAGTTAGTCCCCTGACAAGAGAATTGATTTATCCTGGAGGGAGTGATTCTCGTTTTTACCTAGGTAAATCATTGGGTAACTTGATACTAGATGATACACAACGCTTCATCTTTATTATTATCATTCTAACTCTGTTGCTACCTGCTTTTGCCTTAATCATAGAAAGCCTATTATTTTCAAAAGGGTATCCTCTACTTTCAATAATATGTAGCTGTCTAATTTTTGTTAGTGCAACAGTCCTATTTGTCTATAGTCTCAGTATTGTCCCAGATTTTTGGAGCTTTACAATTTATAGTTATATGCTTTACCTTCTCTTCAACATAGGTAACTCCCTCAGAAAAATCAATAGAATCATCAATCTTAGGCAGAATAACACCAAAGAATAACAGCCTCTATCCACATAATACTCCCCTTTTAGCATAGGAATGACACAAACAAAACAAATAAATCTTGTCTACTCTATAGTTGACCACCTAGCTAAAATCTTCGATATTAATTTTAAAAATCATTTTAGGAATACTCTAGACCCATGTCCCAGAAATAAATCTCACTCCTTTGGTAGCAAATAAACAATGTAATTTATAGTAAAAAAGATCAACACATTATTGTTGATCTTTTATTTTCACTCTAAATCTTTCAGAATATCTGTAAATCTATGTGTAAACATAGCTGTCATCCCCCATATATTTTCTGTCAAGTTTCTGTAAAAAGGAATATGACGTTCACTGTACCCAAAATTATATTTTTCTCTGTTTTTAACCAGGAAAAACGGAAAATCTTTCGCATCGCTCAAGGTAGAAGTCACTTTATAATAAATCGGATTCTCTGTCAATAAGGTGTCAACACAAACTGTAAACAACCGTTCTACCTCTTCATTCGGATGAATATCCTCCCAATTTTCTATATTTATCCTTCCAACAAAGCAATGGATGGTTCTCCCCTGATGAATCAGATAATCAATCTCTCCCCAAATGTCAATTTGATCAGGAAATAAGTTTAGTTCCTCACAAGTTTCTCGTATAGCAGCTTCTTGAAAAGTCTCACCGTCTTCGACACGGCCACCAGGAAAAGAAACCTCACCTGGTTGAGAAATATGCTCACTTCGTACTTGGTAAAGGATTTGATACTTATCAGTTTTTACATCATATATCAAGGGTAAAAGCACTGCATAGCGTCCTCTCTCCCCTAGTGGCTTTGGCTCGTAATGAGCTAGTTTATCTTTAATAGTCATAAGAACTCCTTGACTTCATATTATCATAAAAAAGAAGTTATCCCTATTATATAAATTTTTTATATATAAAATATTGACATATCTTTCTAAAAGAGATACACTCAATGTGTAAAATAATTATATATAATTTTTATACATATCCTAAAAGCAAAGGAGCACATTATGTATTTTCCAACATCGTCAATCCTGATAGAGTTCCTAATACTAGCTATTATAGATAGAGAAGACTCTTATGGCTATGAAATTAGTCAAACCATTAAGCTTGTGGCTAATATCAAGGAGTCAACACTTTATCCTATTCTAAAAAAGCTTGAAAAAGCAGGCTATATGACCACTTATAGCCAAGCATATCAAGGGCGTAAACGTAAATATTACAGTATTACCCAAGAGGGAAAAAATCATCTTCAATTTCTTAATGAAGAATGGTTAACCTATAAAGAAACCCTCGATGGTATTGTAGAAGGGAGATTAAGACATGACAAGGACTGAATATATAGCCAAATTAACAAAATATCTACGAAAATTACCACAAAAGGACTATGAAGAGGCTCTCGAATATTTCATGGAATATTTTGAAGAGGCTGGACCTGAAAATGAAGCTCAGGTTATTGCAGAATTGGGTACACCTAAGGAAGCAGCACATGAAGTCATTGGTCGTCTTCTAGACGAAAAGATTATTGAGGAAAAGAGTAGCTTACGTAATAAAACAACTATCCTCTGGATTGCGATTCTAGCTGTTTTAGCCAGTCCAGTCGCCTTACCAATTCTACTATTCTTCCTAGCTATGCTATTGACACTTCTTGTGGTTATTTTTGCAGTTATAGTGACTGCCTTAGCTCTTACTTTTGCCTTACTCATTAGTGGTATTTACACTTTCTTTACAAGCTTCTCTCTCTTAAATGTTTCACTAGCTTCAACACTGTTTGGAGTGGGGCTAGGTCTATTGATGTTTGGAGGAGCACTCTTACTGCTTTTGATTTCATTTGAAATCTGTAAATTTATTGTAAAGCTAATTACCCTATTGATTAAATGGCTCATCAAGAAAGGAAGAAAATCATGAAAACTTGGAAAAAGATTATCCTCGGAGTGTCTCTTCTCTCTCTATTTTTAGGAGGAGGATTAGTAGCTTGGGGTTATAGTCAAGGTGGCTTGACAGATTTACAAAATCAAACTAAAAGTGAGCAAGATTATGTCAAGAAAGAAGTTAAGGACTTCAATAAAATTGATATTAAAAGTAGTAGCTACAATGTGCTTATTAAAAATGGTGACGTTGACAAAGCAACGCTTTCTTACTACCAAAAAACAAAAAATCCAATTGACATATCTGTAAAGGATGGTCAATTGACTATCAATGATAACAACTCTGAATTAGATTCGACTTCTAACAAACATATTAACTTTTTCGGATTAAAAGATTTAGTAAGGCTTTCTACTCTCAAAAAGGAAGTCAGAAATAAAACCATTGTCATTACACTCCCTAAAAAACAAACGATTGATTTTTTAAAGGTTGATTTAGCAACTGGAAATCTAGATTTAAGTAATAGCACCATCAAACAAGCAGACATCAATCTAAATGTAGGGAACCTAACTTTTACTAAAATGATTGTCAGCAACCTAAAAGCTAATCTTGATGTTGGTAGTGTTGATAGTGATCATACACTTTTTACTAACTCAGATTTATCTATTGCAATGGGAGATTACTCTGGAGATAACCTGATTTTCAATGGTCACAATAAACTTGATATTACATCCGGTGATATTGAAATAGCTCTTAAAGATTACACGCTCAATGTTCAAGCCGATAGTCATTCAGGAGAGGTGGACATCACAAATAACCTTAAGATTTCAAAGGATAACACACTAACCATTACCTCAGACCTCGGTGATATAACTGTTGAATAACATAAAAAGCCAGCTCACATTAGAGCTGGCCTTTAGTTTATTCATTTTCAGACTTTGGTCTATAAATAATAATACCTACAACTACAAAAATAAGTAAGAAAATGAATAACATACGTACTTGATCTGAGATCTGTCCTGTCATTGAAATAGTTTGACGAAGACCTGATACCGAGTAGGACATTGGTAAGAATGGTTGGACGACCTTAAAGAACTTAGGACTAAGTTCAATTGGATAAGTTCCTGCACTAGAACCTAGCTGCAAAAGGAGCATAATCATAGAAGCAAATGCACCATATCTATCATCCCAACCCACAAGAGCTGTAACGAGCGCCATTAAAGTCCATGCTGCAAGGAGAATCATACCAAATGTAGCTAATGGATGATTTGGTTCAACTCCCACAAATCGAATGGCAATATAAAGGGCAATTGCAGCCAAAGTCGTAATGATACCATTGATAAAGAACTTATTCTTAGCCCAATCAAAGCGGCTCGTAAAGTTTCTTCCTGTCAAGCTCTTAGCAAAGATAACATTAGTTGAAAGAGCGACAACCATAAGAGAAACAGAAATCATATATGGAGCCATCCCTACACCATTAGTGTCAACCTTATCCTTATCAGTTTTCTTCTCTTTAAGCGGAGCACTAACCATTTTTGCATTGTCTGAGTTTACAGAAACAAGAGATAATTGCTGATTAGCCTTGTTTAATGAATCAGATAATGTAGAAAGGTTGGTTGACAGACTTGTCAATCCATTTGTTAAGGTATTTCCTCCAGTTGCTAATTGTTGAGCTCCTGTATTGAGAGCACTTGTACCACTCTGAAGAGTAGCAAAACCAGTCATTAAACTACTACTGTTAGCATCTAGAGTTTGAGCACCACTGGCAATCGTTGACACAGCACCAGTATAAGTTGACAAACCATTTGAAAGTGCGCTTGCACCTGTTGCTAGAGTACTTTGAGCGGTTGACACACCTGATGCCACTTGAGTTGCTCCTGGTGATAATTGATTGACAAGTACTGAATTGACATTAGCAATATTAGCTTGCATTGATGATACCGTTGATGAAGCTACAGGGAGAAGAGCATTCGCCGAACTTGCAATGCCTGAAATAGACGTTTGTAGAGAAGCCAAACTACTTGAATCTCCGCTACTAGTTGTTGTCGTACCTGTCAAGCTAGATAAAGCAGTTGACATACTTGACACATCAGATGCAATAGTTGAAGCATAACTACTAGCTGTAGAGCCTGCATTACTAATTGCAGATGTAATCTCCGCTTGTTGATCTGCCGTCAAGCTTTGATAAGCAGCTGTTCCTTGTACCGCAGCCAAATCATTTGCTTTATCAGTTGCACTAGCTGTAGCTATAGAGCTAGCTGCAGAAGAAATATTTGAAAGATAAGTCGCTATTGAACTTGTATCTACTGATGTTGTTGATGTTCCACTTGGTAATGATGTATTACTTACCGCTGTATTAAGATTTTGAATTGCTGTATTTAAATCAGTTAAATTAGTTGACAGGGTTGACAACTGTGCTTGCTGTTCTTCAGATAAACTTGTTGCTGTAGCCATTTGACTGAGCGCTGTTGACAACGAATCTGCACCTGTAACTAAGGTATTCATGGCCTCTGCTCCTGATACAAATTGACCTGCAGCAGAATTAACAGCCTCAGAGTTCGCATTTAACTGTGACAAAGCGCCTGACAAAGTTGACACACCTGAAGTATAGGCAGACGCGCCTGAACTCAAGGTATCAACACCTGCAGCCAATGTTTGTGTAGAGCCAGCAAGTGTTCCTAAACCATTTGATAAGGTCTGACTCCCAGACTGAAGTGCGCCTGCACCTGCATATAATTGACTAGCCCCATTCGCTGCAGTTCCCATACCACTCTGAAGTTGAGACATACTCCTAAAGACAGCTCCAACATAAGTTGACGTAATATTTTTAGAAACGGTATCCTTCAACTTAGACATGGCAGAATCGCTCATTTTTGAAGAAACGAAGCTATGTCCTGCTGTTGTTTGATAAGAAATTTCCAGTTTCTTAGGATCATTTGTCAAAAGACTTGCTGCATTACTTGAGAGGTTTTCTGGAAAAGTGATTACCATATAGTAATCACCATCCTCAATTCCTTTTTGGGCTTCATTTTCAGTCACAAAGTGATAGTCTAGATTTTTGTTTTTAGACATATTGTCTACCATATCATGACCAATATTCAGAGTCTTATTCTGGAAACTAGCACTCTTATCTTTGTTCACTACTGCCACTGGTAAGTGTTTGACATTACCGTAAGGATTCCACATAGAAGACAAAAAGATTAGATTATATAAAGCAGGTATCAATGAGACACCAATAATAGTTATCCAGAGCTTTGGACTTTTAAGAAGAGCCTTTAATTCTGCTAACATATTTCTCCTTTTTAGACATTGTGTTTATTTTTATGATATAATCAATTATAAACTCATTTACCTGAAAATCAATGTTAAACAATCGCTTTTTGGACATATAGTCTAAAAGTGTATAAAAGGAGATTTGTATGTCAAAAGATCAAAGACGCGCGCAAACAAAAAAAGCTCTTTTAGATGCTTTAGTAATATGTCTTGAAGACCAAGATTTCAATGATATTACTACCATTCGTCTGGTTCAAACAGCTGGGATTAGCCGTTCGAGTTTTTATACCCACTACAAAGATAAGTATGAAATGATTGATAGTTATCAGAAAGAGCTTTTCCACAAGCTAGAGTATATCTTCGATAAATATGAAGGAAAGAAAGAGGGAGCCTTTCTCGAAATCTTTGAATTTCTCACTCGTGAAAAGCTCCTATCAGCTCTATTGTCTACCAATGGATCAAAAGAAATTCAAGATTTTCTGATACATAAACTTCAGCGTATGATAGCTGAGGACTTCATTGATCCCACTGCTGAAGAAAGAGCTCTCAAAGGATTCGAGAAAGACTATGCCAGTATTTATTTTGCGCATGCTATTTTTGGCGCTTGTCAAGCCTGGATAAATAAAGGTAAAAAAGAATCACCTCAAGAAATGACAGACTTTCTTCTACGATTTATTCCACAATAAAATCACTTCAAAAGCATAAAAAAGCTGCAAACCATTTCAATAGTTAAAGCAGCTTTTTTCTTTTACAATAAAATCCTTAAAATAAGGAAATGATAAGTGAAAGCAAGGTCAAAATTGCGGGTCCGCCTTGCGTTAAAATAATTTTCTTATTGGCAGTTATAGCTCCATAAATAGCAGCAAAGAAAACATTGAGTACAAAAACAGTTACAAGTAGCTGACTATTTGTAAAAATTCCATACAAGAGGAATACAGCAATCAAACCATTGTAAATCCCTTGATTTTTAAATAAGTTTGTAACAGAATCACGTTGAAGTTCTTCTTTGCTCATATTGAAAACACGACTAGTCGTGTCTGAATGTGTCGCAAAAGTTTCCAAATACATGATATAGAGATGCTCCAAAGCAACAATCCCAGCTAAAATTAGTGTAATAATAGACATAGTAGCCTCCTTCTTAAATAACTTTGATAGTATATCAAAAGTGAACCTTTAAAACAACATGTACGTTTCATACAATTTGAAATATGGTAAAATAAAGAATGAAAGAGAGGTTCTTATGACAAAGACAGAAGTAATCCAACGTCTCCAAAAAGATCTGGGAATTCCCAGATTTCAGGCTTATATAGAGGATAAAGATTACTCCGAAGAGGAGTACGACCAACTAAAAAAAGATTTTGAAGCCTATTTCACTAACTACGTTTCAAATGTTTCAGCAGATTTTGAAGGCGGATTGGATAATAAATAATTTATACCTGAAAATCATCTATTATCATATTTCCCCCCTAGTCACTTGTATTAGACTAGGGACTTTTTTATTAGAAAACAAACTTGTAACTAAACAAATAACTGAATAAACCTAGAAATCAATGATTTAAGATAAACAAAAAAGCCCATAACAACGGGCTTTTTGCAAAATGAATTTTAAAATTAAAGCATTTTGTTGTAGAATTCAACGACAAGTGCTTCGTTGATTTCTGGGTTGATTTCATCACGTTCTGGAAGACGTGTCAATGAACCTTCAAGTTTTTCAGCATCGAATGATACAAATGCTGGACGTCCGATAGTAGCTTCTACTGCTTCAAGGATAGCAGGAACTTTAGCTGATTTTTCACGAACTGAGATTACTTGACCAACTTCAACGCGGTATGATGGGATATCAACACGTTTACCGTCAACAAGGATGTGACCGTGGTTTACGAATTGACGTGCTTGACGACGAGTAGTTGCAAGACCGAGACGGTAAACAACGTTGTCAAGACGACGTTCCAAAAGAACCATAAAGTTGAAACCAAGTGTTCCACCTTTAACTTTAGTAGCTTGTACGAACAAGTTACGGAATTGTTTTTCACCCAAACCGTATGAGAAACGAAGTTTTTGTTTCTCAGCCAATTGCAAACCGTACTCTGAAAGTTTTGAACGGTTGTTTGGACCGTGTTGACCTGGTACGTAGTTACGACGTGCCAATTCTTTACCTGTGCCTGTAAGTGAGAAACCAAGGCGACGTGATTGTTTCCATGATGGACCTGTATAACGTGACATTAATAATGTCCTCCTATAAAAAAATATTTTTAGGAAATAACGTTTTAGATAAACCTGATTCGTTCAGAAAGACTTCGCCCAAACAGCAAAGGTTACTTTTCTAGCCGACTTCCTGTTGACGAGCTTCATTTTATCCTGCTATTATTTCACATACTTTAGTATTTTACCACGAAAAAAAGCCCAAGTAAAGGCTTTTTCTTATTTATTTTCGATTTCAGCTTGTTCCTCAGGACTCAAATAACGAATGAGAGTCTTCTCAGTCAAAATATCTGAATAAGTGTAAGATTCAACATAACTATTATTAATAGCTCCTGCTTGAGAACTGAAGTCTTGATATTCAACAATAAACAATGATGGATAAACTTCTGTCAATCGACCAATTTTATTCTTTTCACGTTTACGTCCATTCTCTAGGGTCAATTCTACTAGCTGACCTTCATGTGACTTAATAGCTTCCTTGATGTTTTTCATCTTAGCAACATCTGCAAATGCATCACTCATATGTATGTATATCTCCTTAAATCTGAAAATTATGATTCCTCAAACTGAGCAATCGATGAAAATTTATTGTATTCTTTTTGGAATAGTAACTTGACTGTTCCACGCGCACCAGCACGGTTTTTTTCTAGGATAACTTCGATGGTATTATCTTCAATCGCATTCTCTGGTTCTTCACCTTCTTTTCGGTAGTAATCATCACGATATAAGAAGGCTACAATATCGGCATCCTGCTCGATAGATCCTGACTCACGAATATCAGACAAGACTGGACGTTTATCCTGACGTTGTTCAACCCCACGAGATAACTGACTCAAGGCAATTACAGGAACTTTAAGCTCCTTGGCCAGAATTTTTAACTGTCTTGAAATATCTGAAACCTCTTGTTGGCGATTTTCTGGTCGCGTCCCTGTAATCAACTGCAAATAGTCGATCACAATAAGACCGAGACCACCCTCTACTTCTTGTGACAATTTACGGGACCGTGCACGAATCTCAGTAATCTTTATACCCGGGGTATCATCTATATAAATAGGTGCCTCAGCCAATGCCCCTTGAGCAATCATCACATTATTCCAATCTTGCTCTGTCAATTGACCTGTACGTAAAGCATGGGAATCAATCATCCCTTCAGCTGCCAACATACGATCAACCAAGCTTTCTGCCCCCATCTCTAGTGAAAAGACTGCAACAGCTTTATTTTGCTTGGTGCCAACATTCTGAGCAATGTTCAACACAAAGGCCGTTTTACCAACTGCGGGACGAGCTGCTAAAATAATTAATTGATCAGGGTGTAAACCTGTTGTAATCTTGTCAAGGTCACGGAAACCTGTTGGTAACCCAGTAACATCTGATGTTTGCTGTGAACGCATCTCCAAAGTATTAAAATTGACATCAAGAACTTCAGATATTTTGCGGAAACCACTACGATTGCTATGCTCTGAGACATCAACTAAGGCTTTCTCAGCATTCGCAATAATTTCATCAGATTCAGTTGCACCCTCATATGCTTGGTTGACAGTCTCTGTCAATCTATTTATAATACGGCGAAGCATGGCTTTCTCAGCCACAATCTTAGCATAATACTCAGCATTTGCGGATGTTGGGACACTATTGACCAAATCTACAAGATAAGAAATACCCCCTATATTTTGGAGGTCATCTTGGTCATCTAGAATGGTGCGTACTGTCGTGGCATCAATGGCATCATTTCGATCCGACAGCGTTACCATTGCTTTAAAAATGACACGATGGGAATACTTGTAAAAGTCGTCTGCTTCGATAAACTCTCGAACTGTAATCAACTTTTCCGGGTTAATGAAAATAGCCCCTAGAACAGACTGTTCCGCTACTAAATCATGAGGTTGCACTCGTAATTCTTGAGCTTCTGCCACAATTATTCCCTCCTTTACAAGATTTACTTATAGTGTCAACGAATTACTCAGCACTATTTTTGATGTTAAGTTTAATTTGTGCACTCACTTCTTTATGAAGCTTTACAGGAACCTCAATTAGACCAATCGCACGAATAGGATGTTCAAGTTCAATATGGCGTTTATCAACTTTAATACCAAATTGTTTTTGAAGTCCTTCTGCAATCTTTTTGGCTGTAATTGAACCAAAAGTACGTCCGTCTGGTCCGACCTTCTCAGTAAATTGAAGACGATTTTCTTCTTTTTCAAGTTGCTCTTTAACTTGCTTCGCTTCAGCCAACAACTCTGCTGCATGTTTTTCTTCAGATTTTTGCTTACCTTTCAACTCACCGATAGCTTGGTTTGTCGCTTCCTTGGCAAGATTCTTTTTAATCAAGAAGTTTTGAGCGTAACCTGATGGTACTTCTTTAATTTCGCCTTTTTTACCTTTACCTTTAACGTCTTGTAAGAAAATAACTTTCATTTTAGTCCTCCTTGGGAGCCAATTCTCCCATAATAGTTTCAATCAATTTATTTTTTGCTTGAGCAACACTACAGTCTCGCAATTGGCAGGCCGCTAAGTTGAAATGGCCTCCACCACCCATTTTCTCCATAATACGTTGTACATTAATCGTTTTATGGCTTCGAGCAGATATATTCACAGTAGAATCACTGGTCCTAGCGACAACAAAAGTTGCTTCGATACCTGCCATGGCAAGCATCGTATCTGCTGCCTTAGAAATCACAACATTATTATAACATTTAGGATTATCACCTGAGGCAACAATGATATCATCTGTAATACGTTCACCTGCTAGAATTAGCTCATTGATACGTCGATACTCTTCAAAATCAGTGGCAGAAATCGTTTGGATTTCTCCACTATCACTTCCTAAACTACGCAGATAAGAGGCGACATCAAAGGTTCGACTAGTCACACGAGTTGAGAAATTTTTAGTATCCAACATGATACCTGCCATAAGGATAGAGGCTTGGATTTTACTTAAACGTTCTGGGGCACCTTGGAATTGCAATAACTCCGTAACCAATTCACAGGCTGAGCTCGCCCCACTTTCAATAAAGGTCAAAACAGCATTTTCAGGAAAATCATCATCTCGACGGTGATGGTCTACAACAATAACTTCATTAAATCGATCATAAAAATCCTTAGATAAGGTTAAATTGATTTTAGAATGGTCAACCATAATTAACAACGAATGTTGGTTGACTAACTCTTCGGCCTCTGAAAGTGTAATAAGAGGTGACTGACCATCTTCTTTTAGCCGTTCGACTGCACGCTCAATATCTGCATTCATAGCCGTATCATCGTAAACAGCATAGCTTTTTCGAACAATTTGACTGGCAAAATGAGCCATACCGACCGTTGCCCCTAGAGCATCCATATCGAGATTCTTATGTCCGACAACAAACACTTTTTCGACTGTTTTCAACTTATCAGAGATTGCAGTCATCATAGCCCTTGTTCTTGTACGAGAACGTTTTACTGTTGAAACAGAACCTCCTCCAAAATAAAGAAGTTCCTTGTGATCATCGTTTTCCTTGACAACAGCTTGATCTCCACCGCGAACTAGTGCGATATTCAGATTCTGCAAGGCAACCTGACCGATTTGATCATGCTTAAGCGTACCAAATGAAATTCCCATGCTCAAAGTCAGTGGTAAACCACGCTCCTGAGCCTGCTGACGGAAATCATCCAAGACAGAAAACTTTTGATCCATGAATTCTGTCAAAACACTGTAGTTGGTGAAGAAGTAAAAACGATCACCTTCAATACGTCGATAATGAATATGCTTGGCCTTAGCAAACTCAGAAATAAACCCTGCCACGAATGTGTTGATTTTTGAAACATCGGCATCGGGTAAACTTCCCGTCACATCGTCGTAGTTATCAACTGAAATAATCCCGATAACAGGACGAGTCATATTTGGATCAGCATTTTCATCTTGATCATAAACATTGTCAATAAAATATGTCAACTTATTGTCAAAATCCACAAAAGCGGCATATTTATTGTCACCAACGGTTATCACATTCGAAGGTGAACCCTTTCGTTTCTGGGAAATAAAATCCGCAATCAACTGCTTATTGAAATTTCCATTTTCATCCGAAAGTACTAGCTTCGCATAGGGGTTGAACCATTCAATATGATCGTTCTCATCAAAAGTAATAACCCCAACAGGCATCTTTCCGAGAAGGGTCTTCAAAGAATCTTCAACATCCTGATTCAGTTCATCTAATTGCTCTATTTCTAAGGACTCATATGTTGTCTTTTGGTAATGCAATAAGGCAACAACTACTACCATAATAATAAAAAGCGCAAAAATGAGTGCAGACTCCGATTTTAGTACGCGAACAAAAATAGTAGCAATTCCAAAAAGAATTAGCCCAATCATTACAAGATGAATCGTTGCAAAGTGAAATCTTTTCATATAAAACCTCTTAATCTAACAATTATAACATAAAAAAGCCTTAATTAAAAGGCTTTTAAACGTGTTAGCACCGTTAGTCTACTTTCCTGCGGGCCTTATTATTACCTTCAAGATAAACCATCAGAATTGAGATATCTGCTGGGTTGACCCCTGAAATACGACTCGCTTGACCAATGGTCTCAGGATTGATTTTCTTAAATTTTTGACGAGCTTCGGTAGCGATGGAATCAATAGCATCCCAATCAATATTTTTTGGAATCCTCTTTTCTTCCATACGCTTCATCTTAGCTACTTGATCCAAAGCTTTATTAATATAACCTTCATACTTGATTTCGGTCTCAAGCAACTCTACTATCTTCGCGTCCAAATCTTCTACAGCTGGACCTACAAACTGAGTAGCTGTGGCGTAATCAATCTCTGGTCTACGCATAAACTCTTTAGCTGTCATGGCATCTGTCAATGGCTTAAAGCCTAGAGCTTGAATTTTTTCATTCGTTTCTTTAATAGGTTTTAATTTTTCTTTTGACAAACGTGTCAACTCGCTGTCAAACTGATTTTTCTTAATTTCAAAGATACGCCAACGTTCATCGTCAACCAAACCAACTTCTCGACCAATAGGTGTCAAGCGCATGTCAGCATTATCATGACGTAATATGAGACGATACTCTGCGCGTGATGTCAATAAACGATATGGCTCCAAAGTTCCTTTCGTGACAAGATCGTCAATCATTACACCAATATAGGCATCACTACGTTTGAGAATAAGTTCAGGTTTACCTTGAACTTTAAGAGCCGCATTGATACCAGCAACTAGACCTTGACCTGCTGCCTCCTCGTATCCAGAAGTTCCGTTGGTCTGTCCTGCTGTAAAGAGACCTGAAATCAACTTCGTTTCAAGTGTTGCACGTAGTTGATGAGGGAGCACGATATCATATTCAATCGCATAACCAGTTCGCATCATCTCTGCCTTTTCGAGACCTTTAATTGAGTGAATCAACTCTTTTTGAACATCTTCTGGCAGACTAGTTGACAGGCCTTGCACATAGACTTCCTCAGTCTCTCTTCCTTCAGGTTCAAGGAAAAGTTGATGGCGATTCTTATCGGCAAATCGGACAATTTTATCTTCGATTGATGGACAATAACGAGGTCCCACCCCCTTGACAATACCTGAAAACATTGGGGCACGGTGTAAATTGTTATTGATAATATCGTGGCTCTCTTGATTCGTATAAGTTAGCCAACAAGGAATTTGATCCTGAAGATAATCTTCATCCTTCGACAAGAATGAAAAATGATTCGGCTTTTCGTCACCTGGTTGAATTTCAGTTTCTTCATAATTAATTGATGATGCCTTGACACGAGGAGGGGTACCTGTTTTAAATCTTCCTATTTCAAGGCCAAGATCCCTCAAGTTATCTGCCAATGTAACAGATGCAAGACTATTATTAGGACCTGAAGAATATTTGAGCTCACCTAGGATAATTTCACCACGCAAAGCTGTTCCTGTTGTGACAACAACCGCTTTAGCTCCATATTTTTGATTTGTGGCTGTTCTGACACCAACTACCTTACCATCTTCAACAAGAATTTCATCAACCATGGACTGACGGAGAGTCAGGTTTTCCTGACGCTCAACTGTATGCTTCATTGTCATAGCATACAAGGCTTTATCGGCTTGTGCACGTAAAGCTCTGACAGCAGGTCCCTTACCGGTATTCAACATTTTCATCTGAATATAAGTTTTATCAATATTTTTACCCATCTCTCCACCAAGGGCATCAATCTCACGGACAACAATTCCCTTGGCCGATCCCCCAATGGAAGGATTACATGGCATAAAAGCCAGCATCTCTAGGTTAATAGTCGCTAATAAAACCTTACATCCCATGCGGGCTGCAGCTAAGCTAGCTTCCACACCAGCGTGACCAGCACCAACAACAATTACATCAAAATTTTCATCAAACTCGTAAGACATTTTTTAGATTTATGCAGTGATTTACAATCAACTGCCCATCCTTTCTTTGTTTTTTTCCTACAAAAATAGCCAAAACTCCAGAAAACTGTACGCAAAAACGCACAATTCTCATGAGCTTTGACCATCATGACTATTGTTAAAGTTATTTTATCAAATCAAATCGTTTTGTCAATGAAAATCACTATTTAATCAAGGTCTGCACACTGACGATAATCATCTGTATACCTATTGAGAATAGTAAAAGTCCCATCATTTTCGTGATAATTTTCATCAAATTTTCTCCCAAGAAGCCTGCAATTTGTTTTGCACTTCTTAACAGGAGATAAGTGATGACACATAGTAGAGCAAAAGCAACTACGGTTATCAGTTGATTCTGCAAACCTCCATTAGCCAGACTTAAAGCAGTTGTAATTGTACCTGGTCCCGCAAAAAGTGGCATTGCAAGAGGAGAAATAGCAATAGACATTGGATCTGAATTTACTGCTTGCTGCTCCATTCCTTTATAGCTGGGTGAATGATTACCATTAATCATATGATAACCGATAACGGCCACTAATATTCCACCAGCAATTCTGAAAGAAACAATTGTAATTCCAAATACTTTAAAAATGAAATCTCCTGAAAAGATAAAAACAGTTATAATAACAAAGGCAATCAAAAGACTCCTAAAAGCAATTTTTCGTGAAATTTTTTGACTATCATCTGCTACTAAAGCCATGTAAGCAGGAAGATTTGAAATTGGGTTCATTATAGCGAAAAATGCCATAAATGCATAAAAAAATTGAGAACTCATCGTTTTTACTTAACTCCAGTTAGATATACTGACAAACTTTTCCGTCTTTATACGCTTGGTCAATAATACCGCCGCCCAAACATTCCTGACCATCATAGAAAACAACGGCTTGACCTGGTGTAATAGCACGCTGAGGTTCAGCAAAAATCACCTCTGCTTTATCACCTTTAACCTTTACAGTAACTTTACTATCAGGTTGACGATAACGGAATTTTGCTGTACATTCCATTTCAAATTCTTCTGGCATATCTCGAGTAAAGTGAATCATTGAAGCGTCAAGAGAAGTTGACATCAAGGACTCATGGTGGAAACCTTGACCCACGTAAAGAATATTTTTAGAAAGATCTTTTCCTACTACAAACCAAGGAGCATTATCTCCACCTTTTTGGCCACCAATACCCATACCACCACGTTGACCAATGGTATAATACATGAGTCCATTGTGTTCACCCATATCACGACCATCGACAGTCATCATACGACCTTTTTGAGCTGGTAAGTATTGACTAAGAAACTCTTTAAAGTTTTTCTCACCAATAAAACATATTCCTGTTGAATCTTTTTTATTGGCTGTTGCAAGACCTGCACGTTCAGCAATCTCACGAACTTCTGGTTTTTGTAGATGTCCTAAAGGAAACATCGTTTTCTGCAACTGCTCTTGCGAAAGTTGACTAAGGAAGTAGGTTTGATCTTTATTGTTATCTGCACCACGCAACATATGGAAAATGCCATCTTCATCGCGAACAACTTGAGCGTAATGTCCTGTAGCCACATAATCCGCTCCCAATGTCATCGCATAATCTAAGAAAGCCTTAAACTTGATTTCCTTATTACACATAACGTCTGGATTAGGGGTACGGCCTGCACGGTACTCTGCTAAGAAATACTCAAATACACGATCCCAGTACTCTTTTTCAAAGTTGACAGAGTAATAGGGGATACCAATCTGATCAGCTACTGCTGCTACATCTTTATAATCTTCGGTTGCTGTACACACACCAAATTCATCTGTGTCATCCCAGTTTTTCATGAAAACACCGATTACATCATAACCTTGCTCTTTTAAAAGTAAGGCTGTTACTGATGAATCAACGCCACCACTCATACCGACAACAACACGTGTTTTTGAATTATCAGTCATAGATAACTCCTCCCATCAAATAAAAATTAACATAGACTTGAAGGGTCTAGTTATTCAAATATCGATTTGAAGGTCGATTTTGAAGCGTAAAAGCACGCAAGCTTAATTATATCATGATTAAAGAATAATGCAAAAAGGTTACCACTAGGCAACCTTTTTGATACTTATTTTCGTGTAAAGCCACTGTAAACCTATTACTCCCAAGACTATTATTGGAATCAATAACGCTACAAATAGCCATCCTGGCTCCTTATAACTTAACACAAGTTTATTCTGTCCTTCTTGTGATGAAACGGTCGGTGTACCAATCGTTGACAAGCTATAGTCATCCTTGTCTAGTTCTTTACCATTTAGTGTCAAGATAGAATCTTTATAGACAACTATCGGTAGATTCTGTTTCTCCCCTTCAGCAGCCTGCCAAGTTAATACAAGATAACCATCTTCGAGTAGCTTTTCTGCCTTCTGATTCGTAACGATATTTTCGTAATAAAGATCATAAGTGTTCTGCTTACCTATTGTCCCATAAATAGGTACGTAATCTGGTGTGGGTTTGACAACTAAATTTAAAAACTGTGACAAGTCACTGTCATTCATGGTAAGACTTATCGTCTGATAATCTCCTTCAACGTAAGTATGTTTAACAATGGAAATAAGTTCACCATCTTGTGCCGCAGTTTTTACACGATCGGTAGTATCCATCATATTCTGAATGAGACCAACACCCGCAAAGGCAAAGAGTAAAACAGCAATACTTTTTCGCCAGTTTACAAATCGCGTGACCGTTAACCCCGTAATTGCTAAAAGTAAAATGGTAGCAGGAACAAAGAACCTAAATGGAAATTGGATCAGTTCAGCAAATGTATTTCCATTTTCTACTAGATACTGCCACGGAAAAAGACCTGTCGACAAGAAGAAAAAGACAAAATAAATAAAATGCAGTATTTTTTTCCATCTAGCAAATTTCTTCCAATTCAAAACAGCGTAAAGAAACTGTAAAATGAGTAACACCATTAATGAAATTGGGGTATATAGCCAGTATCTTGCTGTCCCATCTATCCCATTCTTACCAATTTCTCTATTTATAAATGGATCTAGGAGATGATTAGTCCCTCTCAAATATAGGAGTACTAACCAGACATTGACAGTCAGTAAGAGGAACAGAATGACTGCTATAAGGACTTGTACGAAGGTTTCCTTTTTCTTAGCTATAGGAGACTTTACAAAAGTGTAAAGATAAAAAGGAAGATACATCATCACTAATATCAAAGCACTGAGTACGTGAACCTGAAAAATCAATGCCATAGATAAGGCAAGTCTAATTGGTTCTACTTTTTGATAAAAGACATAGTGAATTGCTGGAATAAAACAAAAAGGTAGTAAAGCTGCTCCCCAACTAGAGAAACCCTGTCGCATCGTCCAGTATTGGATAGAGAATGTTGTCGCATAGAGTAAACCTAGTGACAAGGAAATTGTTGTCTTAACTTTACACTGCTTGAGCAAGGCATACATTGAGGACTCGGCTAGTATATGTAGTAATACCCTTGACACAATCTGATAACGAAACCAAGTGCCACTTACTAAAATAAGCCCTCCTTGTAAATAGGCAAAAAAAGGACCGTAAAGAGCATTGACAATGCGGCCTGACTGTTGGAATCCATATAAAGATAAAAAGTAAGAAAGGTTACCATTTTTTAGTTGCATAGCAGCTTCATAGAACCTGTTATAGTGAAAGATGGAATCTGAACCTAAAATGACTTTTCTTGTAAATAGTTGTGGTGTAACCAATAACACAGCAAAAGCTATAATAATCAGAGAAACCCACAACTTTTCTCTTGATTTAAAAATTTGTTTCATTGCTATACCTTTCATTCCTATTATAACAAAAAGGCCATACCCTACCTAGTAATAACAAATAGCTCTATAAAATAGATTACCTACATCCAAATTAAAAAGCTGAGAGTATGCTCCCAACTTCTATTAATATTAGTAATTCCAAGCTGACAAACCTTGTGCGTTATAGGCATTCAAGGCTGATTGAATTTGATCCTCAACTGTTGCAGTAGAGCCCCATCCAGGCATTGTTTGAAAAAGACCTGATGCACCTGAACCATTTGCTGCAGTATGATCACCATTTGACTCACGCGCAATAATAGACTCCCAAGTTGACTGAGGAACACCAGTAGCTGCTGCCATCTGTGCCGCCGCATAAGAACCAACTTCTCCTGCAGTGTTCCCATTTGAGAGAACAACTGACCCACTACCAGTTGCAGCAACCGAAGGAGCTGTTCCAGTATTTTGAGTCGACGTAGTATCATTATTCGTTGAAGCAGCGCTTGTAGTAGCAGTATCTGACTGAGACTTTTCAGCTGCTTCTACCGATTCTCCTGTTGTTTCTGACTGAGGCTTACTTTCTTCAACCTTTTCTTTATTAGCTTTATTCTCTTTACTTGAGCTAATTTCTGTTGATTTAACTAAATCTGCTGTCGATTCTGATGTTGTTGATGCTGTTGAAGGTGCTGGGGTAACAGAATCTGAAAATGCATTAACCAACCCTTTATTAATTAGTGTAGAAAGTGAAACTGCCAGAATGACAATAAAACTTGTTACAATTGCTACTGGTACCGCCAATGATTTCTTCGCTGCTAATTTGATACGGCGTCCCTTATAACTTTTTTTAAACATAAATCCCTCCTAGTTAATTCTAGTTACATTCATCATAACCTAGTAATATTACTGCCGATTATTTGTATTATGTCTAATGTTACAATGATTTATCATTTTAATAAAAAAATGCCAAAATTCTGGCATTTTCCCCTTATTTGTATGAGGTTTTACAAGTTTTCCTCATAAGTCAGTAATAATGATTTAGTACCAACCATTAGCATTCCAGAAAGCAAGAGCTGCTGTCCATGAACCATAACGGCTTGCGACATAATTATCTGCTACCTTCTCTTGATTTTCAGGAGACAAGTCTCCGTTCAAATATGATGATGCTAATTGGTAACGTCCATAATATTGCCCATTTTGAGCTGTATAGCTACCGCTTGACTCACGTTGTGCGATTTCTTCTTTGGCAGCTGCCTCTGAAGAAGAAAGATTTGTATTGGTTGCTTGAGTATCTTCACTTTGTGTAGACTCTGTTGATTGTGTTGATTCAGCAGCTGCTTCTGTTGTAGCTGTTGTAGCTGAAGGTTCTGTAGTCTCTTCAGTTGTTTCATTAATTGTTAAGTTTTGACCAATAGAAATCTTATTGGCATCTTGAATACCGTTTTTTGAAACGATTTCATCTACGGTCGTACCATTTTTCTTAGCAATAGCTGAAAGTGTATCGCCTTTTTGGACTGTGTAAGTTTCTGCATTAGCTAAAGCTGTTGCTCCAAGTGTTGCTACTGTAACAAGTCCAAAAAGACCTAATTTTTTAGTGTTAGATGTATTCTTTTTTTGCATGATGATGCTCCTTTATCTATTTATAGTCCAATCCATATTAGTCAAAGATTTTAAGTTGTTTTATTGTTTATGACTAATAGGTAAATCAAGTGGCTTACTCTATATAGGGATTTCTCAATCCAGACTAAGCTGAAGAACTATAACCATGTATCTATAATACCTTGGAAATATAACATCCCCTTGTTAGGGATATTAAAAATATTACAAGTAGGTTGGGATTAGACGAAAAAAGAACGCCTACGTGGGCGTTCATCTAAAACTTCTAGGTCTTAAGACCTAGTTTTTATTTATCTCAACGAATTAACTCTTAAGATAAAAAAGCATTAATCCTAAAGCTAAAATAGCAATAATTGATATGGTATCTCGACTATTCCATGAAAGTCGACGATATTTTGTTCGTCCTTCACCACCTTGATAGCCTCGTGCTTCCATAGCAATCGCCAGAGCATCTGCTCGTTTAAAGCTTGATGCAAACAAAGGAATTAAAATAGGTATTATTGATCGTACTTTTTGAATAATATTTCCTTCACCAAAGTCAACACCACGCGCCTTTTGAGCATTCATAATACGAGTTGTATCATCCATCAAAGTTGGTACAAATCGTAGACTCAAAGATAGCATTAAACCAATTTCATGTGCTGGCACTTTGAAAACAGTAAGAGGTTTTAAAAGTGATTCAACTGCATCAGATAAACTTAAAGGTGTTGTCGTTAGAGTAAGTAGGGTGGAAAAACTAATAATGAGGATAAATCTAAGGAATATCATCCAACCTTGATTTAAACCGACTTCCGTAATCTTTAAAAAGCCGATAGACCAAAGCACACTCCCTTTTGTATTGAAGAAAACTTGAAATAGGGTAGAAAATAAAATAATCCAAATCATTGGTTTGATTCCACCTAAAAAGAAACCAAGTTTTATTTTAGACAAGAAAACCAAGAAAAGTGTAAATAAAGTTATTACAGCATAAGTTAAAGGATTATTAGCCCAAAAGATAATAACAATATAAATCAGCATGGCTAATAATTTACTTCTAGGGTCTAATCGGTGTATAAAAGAGTCCCCAACAATATAACGTCCAATAATTAACTTATCCATGCGACACCACCTCTACGAATTCCTCGATTGTAATAGGGAGACTTTCAAAGTGATAACCTTTTTCTTGTAGCTGTAGCGCAAACTCCGTTATTTTAGGAACACCTAACTGCTTTTCTTTAAGAAAAGTAACCTTTTGAAAAACATCTTTAGGAGCTCCCGACAACACTAGTTGCCCTTTTTCCATAACATTCACAGCTGTTGCATAATCGGCAACATCATCCATCAAGTGAGTTACTAAAACAATCGTCATCCCAGAAAGATGTAACTCCTTAAAGAGAGACATCAATTCCTTCCGGCCCTGTGGATCTAGACCAGCAGTCGGTTCATCCAGCACTAGAATATCTGGTTGCATAGCTAGAATCCCTGCGATGGCAACACGTCGCATTTGTCCCCCTGATAAATCAAAAGGATTCTGTCCATGAAACTCTTCTGGGAGGCCAACTAATTTTAGACTTTCAATAGCACGTTGTTCTGCTTCTTCCTTAGAAACTCCGAAATTTTGAGGTCCAAAGGCAACATCTTCTAAAACAGTTTCTGCAAATAACTGACTTTCTGGAAATTGAAAAACTAAACCTACCTTCTTACGAATTGGTTTTATGTCCTTATTCTTTGATTGACTGGTTATAATCGTATCATCAACGTGAACCTGACCACTAGTGGGTAAATAAAGGCCATTCAAGAGCTGCATAATAGTAGATTTACCACTTCCTGTATGTCCAATAAAGGCCGTATATGAACCATCTTTTATCGTCGTCGTCATATCAAAAAGGGCACGCCCCTCAAAAGGAGTACCCGCTTGATAGATATAACTTACATTTTCGAGAGAGATTCCCATAGTCGTTCTACCAATTCCTTTTCTGTCAGATAGTCTTCACAATCAATCAGACCTTTATTTCTTAGCTTTTGAGTTAATAATGCACTAAAAGGGATATCTAAACCTAAGTCAACTAACTCTGAGCCTCTACTAAATAGTTCACGAGGACTTGAAACAGACTCCACTTTACCTTTTTTCAAAACCAAAACACGGTCACTCAAAGCGACCTCATCGAGATCATGAGTAATTGATAAAACAGTCATTCCGTACTCTTTACGAATAGCTTTAATAGATTGAATCAATTCCTGGCGACCTTCTGGGTCAAGCATGCTGGTTGCCTCATCCAAAATCAAAATAGATGGTCTCATAGCTACAATACCTGCAATAGCCACACGTTGTTTTTGGCCTCCAGATAATCTAGCTGGCTCTCTATCCTTAAATTCTGACATTCCCACAAATTCCAGAGCCTCTTGAACCCTTGAAGCCATTTCTTCATAGGGAACACCTTTATTTTCAAGACCAAAAGCAACATCATCTTCAACAGTTGCCCCAACAAATTGATTATCTGGATTTTGAAAGACCATACCAATCTTATCACGGATATCCCAGACATTGTCTTCTGTTAATTCTTGACCATCAACAATAATCTGCCCAGACTCTGCCACTAATAGTCCGTCAATAAGACGTGCTGTCGTGGATTTTCCAGAACCATTATGCCCTACAATGGATAACCATTCCCCACGTTTCACGTGAAACGATACATCATCAAGAATATAGGATGGTTGATCTTGATGATATTTAAACTTTAAATTTTTTATTTCAATCATTGATTTATCGTACTATTTGAAAGTATCCTTAAATAAGAAACCTGCACCTTTGAAATAATCATAGCCTGAGTAAATTGTAAAGAACAAAGCAATATAAAGCATAATTGTTCCTAC
This sequence comes from Streptococcus sp. HMSC078H12, assembly GCF_001814615.1. Lineage (NCBI taxonomy): Bacteria > Bacillati > Bacillota > Bacilli > Lactobacillales > Streptococcaceae > Streptococcus > Streptococcus sp. HMSC078H12. Next base: position 369,692 of record NZ_KV817316.1, read on the forward strand.
AAAATGCAGATGACACAATAATAGAATAATAGATAACATCTGAGTCACTGTCTTAATCTTACCAGGCATAGCTGCAGCGAGAACTGTACCACCGTTCTCCACTAATAAAAGACGAAGACCTGTGACTGCAAGCTCACGACAGATAATAACTGAAACCACCCAGGCTGGCGCTTGATTAATACCGACTAACATAATAAATGCTGACATCACTAGCATCTTATCTGCCAATGGATCTGCAAATTTCCCGAAATTAGTAACAACATGCCATTTTCGTGCCAAATAGCCATCTAAATAATCTGTAATACTGGCAATAGCGAAGACAACCGCCGCAGCAATATGCATGACATTACTTGACGCAAGTGATGTCATCAGTAAAAAGATAGGAATCAAAATAATTCTAGCAAGTGTCAATAAATTAGGTAAATTTTCTTTTTTAAACATTTCTTCTCGATTCTATTGGATTCTTAATGTGAGGTAGCTAGGTGTATTTTTATCTAATTGAGATAAATCAAGTGACTCCCCATTTACCTTTAGAGTTACTTTTGAAGATTGAGCAATAATAATTTGAGTTGGTTTAGTTTTATCAGAAAAATCTAAAGAGTACTTTGATTTTTTCGTTTTTGAAAGTAGATAACTCTCTGAAGTATCTGAGTTATCTACTGAAAACCATGTGTCATCACTATCTTTTGATAACTCCACATCTAAAACTACTGAAGAATTTACATTGGAGAAATCAACCATTAGTTGATTGCCTTGAGTTGTCGTTGTAACATTTGCCCCCGAAACGGTAACCTCAGAAATGCTTCGTGACGATTTAGCCTTACTAGCCGTTGACAGATGATTAACTGTAGAGATAGTATTTGGTTTTATCACCTGAGGTTGATTAGAAAGATGTCTAATAATAATATAACCTACTGAGCAGATGATAAGTAACGAAACCGCACTAAGCATTAGTAAAGGTAGATAGTTAGACTTTCTTTTTTCTTCACGTTTATGCTTTAAAAAGCGTGACATGGGAGCTTTAGCAGCTAAGGTATCTTCCTTACGTTCAACTGGTTTCTTCTCTTTTTTTAGTTTTTGCTCATTCTGTTTCTGCTCCTCAAACAGACGTTTTCCATCTAAACCAACCGAAGTGGCATACTTTTCAAGCGCCTCTTGCTGAATGTCCTCTGGCAAAGCTTTAAGTTGATCCATTTCCATAGCCAGAAGAAACTGGGCTTCGACTCCAGAAATTTTTTCTACATCATACAAACTTAACTCTTTCTTTATACGCGCTGCACGTAATTGCTCACCTAGAGAGTGTAACTTCATTTTTCCCCTTTCTAATATTCTTCTTTGTTTTCGTGTCTCTATTATAGCAAATAATCACTTATTTAGGGAAGACAACAAAATCGGTAATCTCCATATTTGAGAGATAGTGATTCAAAAAATCCTTCAACTCCTTGGAAGTAATGCTCATCAGTTCCTGACCAAAATCAAAGTATGTTTTATCATTCTCAAAATACGCTAAATATTGGCTACCTAAATTCTGGACATTGTCTAGACTACGTAAAAATTCACCATACAAAGCTTTTTTTTGTAAATCCAATGCTTCTTCCGTCAACAATCGTTTTTTATCTGCCGATGTCATCACCTGACGAATTAAACTTGACATACGGATTGGTTCTGCAGTGTCCATAGTCATAATGACAAATGAATATCGATTAGATACCTCGTATTCAATTGACACAGACTCGTCTATTTTTCCTTCAGCATACCAATTTTGATAATAAGGAGACGTCCAGCCAAACAGTAAATTGAACAATAACTGTACCAGTATATTTTCTCTCATACGATTATCAGTAAAAGGAACACTCTTAAAACCAATGGCTAGTTTTGAGATGAATATCTCCATTTGAAGACTATCTAATTTTTGGATATCTGACTCAATGGGGTGCTTTTCTTTCTCGACTATTCTCTCAGGTGGTGTAAACTTACTTTGTTTTTCGTTGACAAAGTTGTAAATTTTTTCAACATCAAATTCGCCCACTAAGACGAGATGACAGTTTGCTGGCCTGTAAAAGCAATCAAAATTATCTTTCAAGTCCTTTACAGTGATTTCTTCAATGCTATCAACACTTCCAGCAATGTCTTGACCTAATATAGTATTGGGATACAAACTTTGTAAACAACCTAGATAAACTCTGTAGTCAGGATCATCCTGATACATATTTATTTCTTGTTCAATAATTCTTTTTTCATGATTGACAGCATCTTCAGAACTTGTAAAGCTCGATGTAAATTTTAATAAAAGCTCTAAAGACTCCTCAAAGTGGTCAAGGGTAGAAAAATAATATGTTGTCTTCTCCAATGTTGTAAAAGCATTGACATCAGCTCCAAGCTTGACAAAATCCAATGTCACATCCCTTCCCTGATCATCCTCAAATAGCTTGTGTTCAAGAAAATGAGCAATACCTGCAGGGTAAGATTGTAACTCACCATCAATATAGAAGTGATTATCTAGCGCCCCAAAATTTGTTGACAAAAAGGCGGCTTTTTCTACAAATCCTTTTTTCTTAATGATTGATAAAGACATACCACTATCTAAAATTGCTGAATAAACTTCTTCATCAATTTTTTGATAATAACGTTTCTTCAAAGCAGCCATTCTAAGACACTCCTTCTAAAAAGAACAAACTCTGTAGCTTAACTTGACGCGCTACACGGCAAACATCTTTTTTAGTAACCTTCTCAATCTCATCTAACCAATTCTCCAATGAAAGACTTTTATCGCCAAAAATTACCTTATTAAAACATTGTTCCACTAATGTTAAGGCATGATCTTCAGAGAGTAAGGCATTCATTCGTATGATTTTTTTGGTTTGATTCAGGAGAGAACTTGAAAAACGTCCTAATTTAATGTAATTCAACTCTCTACTAATTCCTCGCATAGCCTGATTTCTATTAGATTTTTCAATTCCAGCGTAAACTTCTAGTAAACCTGTAAAGATATCAAATTGGCTACTAATTGAATAAGCTAAGCCTTCCTTTTCTCTAAGTGTTGTAAATAAAGCTGAATGGGCAAATTCACCAAACATGGCATTGAATACAATTAAAGCAAAGTAATCTTTATCTCCATATTGATACGGAAATTGGTACCCTAGCTGTAAAATAGATTGACTACTCTGTCTCGGTTCTATCTTTTCTTTCACAACGTTGACATAAGGTTGACTATAGCTAAACTGTAAATCAACTTGACGTCCCTCCAAAGGAAAACGATGTAACGCTTGGAGTACTTGATAATCATCAAATTCTCCAACCATAAAGATATCAATACGATCTCTTGTCAACATGCTTTGAAATTCTTGATAAGCTGTAAACGAGGTTTCTGCTTCAACAAGTTCTGGTTGACCATATTTGGGAACTTTCAATCCCTCGTTTACAAAATAAAGCTCTCTTCCCTTAACTTCACTGTAATAGTAATTATTCTCTGTGTCAACATCCAGGTAGGTCATTAAATTTTGTTTTTCTATGTCAAATACTTTATTTTGGTATTGAGCTACTCTTGACAACGGCTTGTAAAGACACTCTTTCAAAAATCCTAGCACTTCCCAAAATAATCCTTCATTCGTAGGGATAAAAGCATCTTTCAGATATGTCAACTCGATGTCAACGCTATGCGTCAATCCTTTAGTTGACACTCTAGTTGACAACTGTGTTCCATAAAGAGAAGCTAGTCTCTCTTTAAAAGACTGTACTGTTGAATACGTCTGATTGGCTGTAGCCAACATTTGTGAAACTAGGGCTCGTTTAGCAATTGTTTGTTTATTCAAAGAACCTGTCATTCGAAAAACAATACGATTAGTTTTATATTTTTGTGTTGGAATGAAGTGTACATAGACACCATCAGCAATTTTCATTGATAACCTCTAAAAAGTTTATGCTTCCAATTATACCATTTTTATGCTATCTTATCTCAAGAGAAAGTTGAGGTACTATGGAATATAAATTATTTGATGAATACATCACACTGCAGGCACTTTTAAAAGAATTAAGTATCATTCATAGTGGCGGAGCTATTAAAGGATTTTTAGCTAATAATACCGTTTTATTCAACGGTGAGGATGAAAAACGTCGTGGAAAAAAACTTCGTTATGGAGATGTTATTACCATTCCATCTGAGGAACTTGAAATAACGATTGTAGCTCCTACGACAAATGAAATTGAAGAACATCAAAAAGAAGTCGCTGAAAAAGCACGTGTTGCTGCCATTGTTAAAAAAATGAATCAGGATAATAAAAAGAAACAAAAAGCACATCCGTCAAAAGAAAGCAATAAAACTAAACGAAAACCCGTTCGTTTCCCAGGAACCTAACTATGTGGCTCGAAAAAATTGATATTCAACACTTTAGAAATTATACTGAAGCCTCTGTGAGCTTCTCACCTCATCTCAATATTTTTCTTGGTCGCAATGCCCAAGGAAAAACAAATATTCTTGAGGCCATCTATTTTCTAGCATTGACACGTAGTCATCGGACCCGTTCAGATAAGGAACTGATTCAATTTCAGCAAAATACTCTCAAACTGAGCGGCATCGTACATCGTCATAGCGGAAAGCTACCTCTGGAAATCAGTTTATCTAATAAAGGACGGATAACAAAGGTTAACCACCTCAAACAAGCTAAATTATCCGATTATATCGGTCACATGACTGTGGTGCTATTTGCTCCTGAGGATTTACAACTTGTAAAAGGATCTCCAAGCCTGAGACGTAAATTTATAGATATTGATTTAGGACAGATTAAGCCTGTTTATCTCTCAGACCTATCAAGTTATAATCATGTACTCAAACAACGTAATGCCTATCTCAAATCTACTGACAATGTAGACATTAATTTCCTCTCAGTGTTAGATGAACAGCTTTCCGATTTTGGAACACGAGTTATCGAACATAGACTAGAATTTATCAAGCAATTAGAGGAGGAGGCAGATAGACATCATAGTAACCTCTCAAATCAGATAGAGCGCCTTAAAATCTCCTACGAATCTAATATCCCACTGGAAAATAACAAAGTTATTCGCGAATCATTTTTAACCACGTTAAAGCAAAATCACAAAAGAGATATCTTCAAAAAGAACACTGGTGTTGGTCCGCATAGGGATGATTTAACATTTTACATTAATGACATGAATGCATCTTTCGGTAGTCAGGGGCAGCAACGTAGTCTCATACTTTCTTTAAAAATGGCTGAGATTGCTCTGATAAAAAAAGTAACAGGTGAATTTCCTATTCTTCTCCTCGATGATGTCATGAGTGAGCTTGACAATCACCGTCAACTTAAACTGTTAGAAAGTATTGACGAAGAGGTTCAAACCTTCATGACGACAACTTCACTTGATCATCTGAGTAACCTACCACCTGATTTAAAGACCTTCTTAGTTAAGAATGGTGATATTTATGAAAAACAAGTCGATTAAACGACTTGTTTTTCTATTTTTTTGTAATTGACAGATGTGACAAGCATGACCTAATAAGTTGTAAATCCTTTCAACCTAAATCCTTTATTAACAAATATACTCACGTAAATACGTTGTAAACTTATTGTAAATATCTCTGTAAACATAAAAGCACCTATCTGAGATAAGTACTTTTATGTTTATTAATGAGCTGAGTAGTTAGGCGCCTCGTTGGTAATTTGAACATCGTGAGGGTGACTTTCAATAAGTCCTGCACCTGACATTTCAACAAACTGAGCTTTGTCATGTAAAGCTTGGATATCTTCTGCACCTGTATAACCCATACCTGCACGGATACCACCAATCAATTGGAATACAATATCAGCAGCAGAACCTTTATAAGCTACACGGCCTTCAATTCCTTCTGGAACAAGTTTATTCGCTTCGTTAACTGCACCTTGGAAGTAACGATCGCTTGATCCCTTCTTCATCGCTGCAATTGATCCCATACCACGGTAAGACTTGTATTTACGACCTTGGAAAATCTCAGTTTCACCTGGTGCTTCATCAGTACCAGCAAACATAGAACCAAGCATTACAGCATTACCACCTGCTGCAAGAGCTTTTACAATATCACCTGAGTATTTGATACCACCATCAGCAATAATTGTTTTTCCGTATTCACGCGCAACACTTGCAGCATCGTAAATAGCAGTGACTTGAGGAACACCTACACCCGCAACCACACGTGTTGTACAAATAGAACCTGGTCCGATACCTACTTTAACGACATCGACACCTGCTTCATAAAGTGCACGCGCACCTTCAGCTGTTGCAATATTTCCTGCAATCAAAGTACGATCTGGGAAGTGGGCACGAATTTCAGCAATTTTACGAAGAACACCTGCTGAATGACCATGTGCAGTATCAATGACAATAGCATCTGCGCCTGCTTCAAATAGAGCTTCTGCACGTTCAAAGGTATCAGAAGTAACCCCTACAGCACCTGCGACCAAAAGACGACCGAATTCATCCTTAGCTGCATTAGGAAACTCGATAACTTTTTCGATATCCTTAATAGTAATGAGTCCTGACAAACGACCTTCTTCATCAACTAGAGGTAGCTTTTCAATACGATGCTCATGAAGAATACTTTCAGCTGTTTCAAGATCTGTTCCAACTGGAGCAGTGACCAATTTTTCAGAAGTCATGTGTTCTGAAATTGGAGTATCGTAATTAGAGATAAAACGCATATCACGGTTTGTGATAATACCAACCAATTTACGATTTTCAAGTGTCTCAACAATTGGAACCCCTGAAATACGGTAACGTTGCATCAACTCTTCGGCTTCAGCAACTTTATTTTCAGGCGTTAAGAAGAATGGATCAATAATGACACCATTTTCAGAGCGTTTTACTTTTCGAACTTCTTCAGCTTGTTCCGCAATAGACATATTTTTGTGAATGACACCCAAACCACCTGCACGAGCAATTGAGATAGCCATCTTACTATCTGTGACCGTATCCATGGCTGCAGTGATAATTGGGATATTTAATGTCAAATTTTTAGCCAATTTCGTCTTCAAGTTGACGTTGTTTGGTAGAACATGACTTTCCGCAGGAATAAGCAATACGTCATCAAAAGTGTAACCTTTTTTCAAGAATTTAGTGTCCCAATTTGACATTATAATCGTCCTCTTTTCTCAAAGTTTGGAGGTACAGAAACCCCAGTCTATTTTTTAATTGATAATATCATATCATGCTAAAATGATTTGTCAACAGATTTCGCATAAGATTCTAAGAAAACCTTTTTCCAAATAAAAATAGGGCTCCAGATTATCTTGAGTCCCTACTTTTTATTTCTTAGAAATAATTAATTCCCATTGCTTCTTTTACTTCTGCCAATGTTTGTCCAGCAACTTCACGCGCTGCTTGACTACCTTTTTCAAGCATACGGAAAACTTCTCCCATATCCTTGGCATACTCTAAACGACGTTCACGAATTGGAGCTAACTCACGTTCTAAGATTTCTAGAAGATAACGTTTTGTCTTCACATCTCCTAAACCACCTCGTTGATAATGTTCTTTCATTTCAGCAATTGTAGTAGCATCCTCTTCGCGACCAAAGATATCAAGATAATGGAAAACCATATTACCTTCAATTTGGCCTGGATCTTCCACACGAATATGATTTGGATCCGTATACATGCTCATGACTTTTTTACGAACAGTGTCCTCATCATCTGAAAGGAAGATACCATTACCCAAGGATTTAGACATCTTAGCATTACCGTCTAGACCTGGAAGGCGTCCTGCAGCTTCATTTTCAGGGTAGATCCCCTCTGGCTCAACCAAAATATCACAATTATAAGTATGATTGAAGCTACGTGCAATTTCACGTGTCTGCTCAATCATTGGCTTTTGGTCATTACCTACAGGAACATAATTTGCTTTAAAGGCCGTGATATCAGCTGCCTGAGAAATTGGATAAACTAGAAATCCTGTTGGAATCGATTCTCCGAAGCCTTTTTGAGCAATTTCCGTCTTAACCGTTGGGTTACGCTCTAAACGTGCCAATGAAACTAGGTTCATGTAATACATAGTCAACTCAGCCAACTCAGGAATCTGACTTTGAATGAAAATAGTTGACTTCGCTGGATCCAAACCTACAGAGAGATAATCTAAAGCAACATTCCCAATTGATTCTTTGATGATCTCTGACTTTTTTGCGTGATCCGTAAGAGCTTGCTGATCAGCCAAGAAGACAAACATGTTATATTTATCTTCGTTTTGTAAAAGGACACGATTTTTTAAACTACCAACATAGTGTCCTAGATGAAGTTTCCCTGTTGGACGGTCTCCCGTCAAAATAATAGGTTTCGTCATATAATTACCTCTCTAATACAAAAAAATCCCCACGCAAAAACATGCGTGAGGGCGTTAATCACTTTTGATACGCGGTACCACCTCAGTTGATAACTCTTTCTGCAGCTATCATCTCAAACCTTCTCAACAAAGAAGTTGCACGATAAGGGGTGCCAAACCTAACGTTTATGTGTTCACGTTAATCGTCAATTCTCTTCAGCCCATTCATTCCACCTTCATACTGGTTTGCAGCTACCACCAGCTCTCTATAAAAAAGGTAAGAATTACTCTTCTGATGACTATTATTCTACATTGTTTTATCTATTTTTGTCAAGGTTATGTTTCCAGTTTCACGTGAAACACAACCTCATATTCAACCAAAATAGTCATTACTTGACGGAAACTTAAAAAGACTTGATAATAAGAATATCATATCTAGGAGATAATATATGAAACGTCGAATAATAGACATACTTTTAGTTACAATCGGTTCTTTTATAGCTGCTGTCGGCTATAACTCACTTTTAGTTAAGAATAATATTGCTTCAGGTGGTGTCGGAGGGCTAGCCATTAGTTTAAATGCCCTTTTTGGCTGGAATAATGCTAACTTCGTCTTAGCAACAACCATCCCTTTGTTAATTTTATGTTGGTTCTTTCTTGGCCGCGAAGTTCTCCTAAAAACCTTCTATGGGTCTCTTGTCTTCCCAATGTTTATTAAATTAACTGAGGGCTTACCGACACTCACCAAACAACCTTTGTTGGCTGCTATTTTTGGTGGGATTGTATTAGGGCTAGGACTAGGAATAGTCTTCTATGGAAATTCCTCAACTGGAGGAACTGGAATTATCACACAAATTCTCAACAAATATACGCCACTCCCACTAGGAATGGTACTACTTATTGTCGATGGAATCATTGTCGCAATCAGTGCTATTGCCTTTCCTCCTGATACTGTTATGTATTCCATTCTCTCACTTGGAGTTGTTTCTCTTACAATTGATAAAATGATGGTCGGACTCAATTCATCACGAAATCTTCTAATCATTTCGCAAAATAGTGAACAAATCCTAAACTACATCACTAGAGTGGCTGATCGAGGAGCAACAAAAATCCCAGTTCTTGGTGGACATACCGGACATGCACAAAATATGATTATGACTACCTTGTCAACTCATGAGGTTCCAAAAGTTCAAGAAGAAATCCAAAAAATAGATGAAACTGCCTTTATCGTCATTGTTCCTGCTTCTACAGTTATGGGACGTGGATTTAGCCTCCAAAAAGATTACCAAAGAGTTCCAAATGACTTTATCAATCCCTTGTAAAATCAATTGAAATAAAGTCTAATTTCTCGTAAAATAGTAGTTAAGAATAAAAATAAAGGATATTATATGCTTACTGTATCAGATGTATCGCTTCGTTTTAGCGATCGTAAACTTTTTGATGATGTTAACATTGCCTTCACGCCAGGTAATACTTATGGTCTTATCGGTGCTAATGGTGCTGGTAAATCCACTTTTTTGAAAATTTTAGCTGGTGATATCGAACCAACGACAGGACACATCTCTCTTGGTCCTGATGAACGTCTTTCTGTCCTTCGTCAGAACCACTTTGACTATGAAGAAGAACGCGTTATCGATGTTGTTATCATGGGTAATGAACGCCTCTACGATATCATGAAAGAAAAAGATGCCATCTACATGAAAGAAGATTTTTCAGATGAAGATGGTGTCCGTGCTGCTGAATTAGAGGGACTCTTTGCTGAATTAGGTGGTTGGGAAGCTGAAATCGAAGCCTCACAATTGCTTCAGAATCTAAATATCCCAGAAGACCTTCACTATCAAAACATGAGTGAATTGGCTAATGGTGACAAGGTCAAGGTTCTCCTTGCAAAAGCACTCTTTGGTAAACCAGATGTACTTCTTCTTGACGAACCTACCAATGGTCTTGATATCCAGTCAATCTCTTGGCTTGAAGATTTCTTGATTGATTTTGAAAATACGGTCATTGTCGTATCCCATGACCGTCACTTCTTGAATAAGGTGTGTACGCATATGGCCGACCTTGACTTTGGTAAAATCAAACTCTATGTCGGTAACTATGACTTCTGGAAACAATCTTCAGAATTGGCTGCACGCTTGCAGGCTGACCGTAATGCCAAAGCAGAAGAAAAAATTAAGGAACTTCAAGAATTCGTTGCTCGTTTCTCTGCCAACGCTTCAAAATCTAAACAAGCGACTTCTCGTAAGAAAATGCTTGATAAAATTGAGCTAGAAGAAATCGTCCCATCAAGTCGTAAATACCCATTTATCAATTTCAAAGCAGAGCGTGAAATCGGTAATGACCTTCTAACAGTTGAAAATCTCACTGTTAAGATGGATGGTGAGACTATTCTTGACAACATTAGTTTCATCTTGCGACCAGGAGATAAGACTGCCATCATCGGTCAAAACGATATTCAAACAACTGCATTAATTCGTGCTCTTGCCGGTGATATTGACTACGAAGGTACAATCAAATGGGGTGTTACTACTAGCCGTTCTTACCTTCCAAAAGACAATTCTAAAGACTTTGCATCCGGTGAATCAATTCTCGAATGGCTCCGTCAATTTGCCGAAAAAGGTGAAGATGATGATACTTTCTTGCGTGGATTCCTTGGGCGTATGCTCTTCTCAGGGGATGAGGTTAATAAATCTGTTAGTGTTCTCTCAGGGGGAGAAAAGGTACGTGTCATGCTTTCTAAACTCATGCTTTTGAAATCTAACGTCCTTCTTCTGGATGATCCTACTAATCACTTGGATTTGGAATCAATCTCCAGTCTGAATGATGGCGTCCGTGACTTCAAAGAGTCTGTTATCTTTGCCAGTCATGACCATGAATTTATTCAAACAATAGCGAACCACATCGTAGTTGTTTCTAAAAATGGGGTTATTGACCGTATTGATGAAACTTATGATGAGTTCCTTGAAAATGAAGAAGTGCAAGCTAAAGTCAAAGCACTATGGGCTGATTAAACTATAAAAAGATGCAGGTTGGGATATCCCAACCTGTCTTAGTATCATTATGACAAATAAAAAATACCATACGACTTTATTATTTTATCTGGCTGCTTTTTTCTTGCCCGTACTAATCATGATAGGGGTGCTGTATAGCCAAAAAATCTATCCTGGTAGTGAGCGGACTATTTTAACAAGTGATGGTTTTCATCAGTATGTGATTTTTGCAACTGGACTTCGGAATATACTTCATGGAAATGGGAGCCTCTTTTACACCTTTACAAGTGGTCTAGGGCTTAATTTCTATGCTCTAACAAGCTATTACCTAGGTTCCTTCTTGTCTCCACTTTACTATTTCTTTACTGTCAACCAAATGGCCGATGCTTTTTATTATATAACACTCCTTAAATTCGGGCTTATTGGGTTATCAGGAGCTTTTAGTTTTAAGCGGCTCTTTACAAAAGTGTCAAGAAGTTTCATCCTATGTCTTTCTACAGGATTTTCTTTGATGAGCTTCGCTACCAGTCAGTTAGAAATTAATACCTGGCTAGATGCCTTTATTCTAGCACCTCTAATCATATTAGGTTTACACCTCTTACTAAGATTCAATAAACGGGGCTTATACTTTTTTAGCCTAACCTGTCTTTTTATCCAAAATTACTATTTTGGTTATATGATGGCTATTTTCCTAACCCTTTACACCATAGTACAATTGATAACTATCAAGGGATGGAAGAGTAAGATTCTTCATTTCATAGACTTTGGAATTGTTTCTATACTTGCTGGTTTAAGTAGTGCTGTCATGTTACTGCCTACACTACTTGACTTGACCACACATGGTGAAAAGTTTACAGGTGCGTCAAGTTTGTTGACAGAGTCCACCTATTATTTTGACTTCTTTGCGAAAAATCTCGTTGGAGTTTACGATACTACTAAATTTGGGTCAATACCTATGATCTATGTGGGAATCTTACCTTTGATTCTTTTTCTACTTTTCTTTATTAGTAGGGAAGTCAAGCTATCATTACGTATAGGTTATCTCCTATTAGTAGCTTTCTTTATCGCTAGCTTCTACTTACAGCCTCTTGATTTGTTTTGGCAAGGAATGCATGCACCCAACATGTTTCTCCATCGCTATTCTTGGCTCCTATCTCTCCTAATTGTTCTTTTGGCAGGAGAAACACTCAACCGAATTAAAAACTTTTCTTTTAAAAGACTCCTCATATCTTTCTTAGGATTGAGTACCGCTTACTTACTAACTTGGATTTTCCAATCTCACTATAGCTTCATTGAATCAGTCTCCTGGCTATTAAGCCTAGCATTTCTTCTAGCCTATGCCATTCTATTTATTAGCTATTTTAGACAGCAAATTCCTGGGAGTGTTTTTCGCTGTTTCACCTTCTTGTTCTGCATTTTTGAGCTTGCATTAAGTACTTACTATGTTGTTGGAGCTCTGGGAAATGAGTGGGTATTCCCAACTCGTGAAGGCTACCTACGAAATATGTCTGCCATTACAAAACTAGTTTCAGATACTAAGCAAGCGAATAAGACTTTTTACCGTACTGAAAGGTTAGAGGCTCAAACTGGTAACGACAGTATGAAATTTAACTATAATGGTATTTCTCAGTTTTCATCCATTCGAAATACTGCTTCAAGCTCAACACTCGATAGGTTAGGCTTCAAATCTGAAGGGACTAATTTAAACCTACGTTACCAAAATAACACCATTATCGCTGATAGTCTCTTCGGAATAAAATATAATTTATCGAACTTTGACCTTAATAAGTATGGTTTTAATCACGTAACTTCTGAGAAAACAATGGGGCTTTATCAAAATAATAATGCAAGTCAGCTTGCTATCTTAACTGATGGCATTTACAAGAATATTGACTTCACTGTCAATACGCTTGACAATCAAACTAGCTTGCTAAATGCTCTATCTGGACTTAACTTAACCTATTTTAAACGAGCTCCATCTCAACTTTTTGATCAAGATGCTAAGTCTTTGAATCAGCGCGTGGCTAAAAACGTTAGTAACTCGAATAAAGATTTTGTAACAATCACCTATCGAGTCATCGCTCCACCACATAGTCAACTCTATGTTAGTGTTCCTAATATTTCTTGGTCCGATGACAATAACCACTCTCTGTCAATTACTGTAAATGGTGTGACAAGGAATCAAGTTACTGACAATACCTTCGATTTCTTCGATCTTGGCTACTTTGAAACAGAATCAATGGTTACCATCAAACTTAGTTTTCCTGGCAATAAAGCAATATCTTTTGATAATCCTAGTTTTTATGCCCTTGATACTCACAACTATCAGATAGCTATGGATACTATTAATGAACGTGATAGCAAGGTTACGACGTCAAATAATAAAGTGTTCGTTGATTATAGTAGTAAAACGAATGCCTCACTATTCTTCACCATTCCATACGATAAGGGGTGGACAGCGACTATAAACCATAAAAAAGTTAAGATTCAACGAGCCCAAAAGGGGTTCATGAAAGTTGATGTCCCTAGTGGGAAAGGTAAAGTTGTTCTAACCTTCATTCCCTATGGTCTTAAGACAGGTTTAGTGATTAGTCTATTGGCAAGTATCATATTTTGTTGCTACGCTTATTTCATCAGAAAAATAACCGTTATTCAAAAACGCTGATCATCTTAAATTAAAGGCTCTATAATTTCTGTAGTGGGTAAAACCACTGTAGAGATTATAGAGCTTTTTAAGTGTACACAAAAAGTCCCATAAGAACTATAATGAAAAGCGACCAAACCATCATTAGGAAGAACTCATGAGACTTATTAAGAATACCACAGAATTAATTGGAATTAAAGACCCTAACATCATTATTTCACTTGTTTTTGAAACTAACACTCATATCGAGATTCATGCAAAACTTGATTACCCTGCACCATCATGTCCTCATTGCCATGGAAAGATGATCAAGTACGACTTTCAAAAGACTTCTAAAATCCCTCTTCTTGAACAAGCTGGAACTCCAACACTACTACGTCTGAAGAAACGTCGCTTCCAGTGTAAAGTGTGTAGGAGAGTCACGGTAGCTAAGACATCAATCGTTGAGAAAAACTGCCAAATCTCCAATCTTGTTCGACAAAAGGTTGCACAACTTCTAACTGAGAAGGTATCACTAACGGATATTGCCAGAAGACTTCGTGTATCGACGTCCACTGTCTATCGTAAACTTGACCAGTTTACTTTCAAGGAACATTATGACAAACTCCCAGCTGTTATGTCCTGGGATGAGTTTGGGTTCAAGAAAGGTGAACTCGCTTTTGTGGCTCAAAACTATGAGACAAACAAACTCATAACCATCCTTGATAATCGCCGTCAAACCACTATTCGAAACTACTTTTTGAAGTATCCATTGAAAGTACGACAAAAGGTACGGTTTATCACGATGGACATGTCAGGAGCCTATATGCCACTAGCTCGAAGACTTTTTCCAAATGCCGAAATCATTATTGATCGTTTCCACATCATCCAGCACCTTGGACGTGCCTTTTTAAAGACAAGAATTGCGATTATGAACCAGTTTGATAAGAAGTCACTACCTTATCGAGCTTTAAAAAATCACTGGAGACTCTTCCAAAAGGACAGCCGTAAGTTATCTCTCAACCCTTTTTACTCAAAGACCTTCCATCAAACATTATGCCCACATGAAGTCGTTGAGAAGACACTGAATTTCTCAGAAGAACTCACCAATTATTATAACCTCTATCAGCTTTTGCTTTTTCACTTTCAGGAGAAGAGGGGGGATGAGTTTTTTGAACTCATAGAGGAGAATATAAGCAAGGTCAATCATTACTTCAAAACAGTCTTTAGGACTTTTCGTAAACATAAACAATACATCAAAAATGCACTAGAAACACATTACTCAAATGCAAAATTGGAGGGGACCAATAAGCTTATCAAAGATATTAAACGTCTGGGCTTCGGTTTTAGAAACTTTATTAACTTTAGGAAGCGTGTTTTCATCACTCTGAACATACAAAAAGAGAAAACCTATCAGGTTCTCTCTAGATGTTAGCTTTTCGTCACCCACTACAGTTGACAAAGAGCCCTTTTTTTGCTTGTTCTAAAGAACTTTTGACTAAGCTAGGCACCGTCTCTAAATAGGACTTCTAGACATAAAAAGCCCCCGCAATCCTATTGACTGCGGGGATTTAGTCTTAGAATAGACCTTTAATCTTGTCTAAAGCGCCACTGACCATTTCGTTACCTGAAACAAGAGATTTAGCTTGGTCGAAGTACTCGCCCAAATCATCTTTATTTTCATCGACAAACTTTTTAGCAGCTTCGAAATCTTTCTTTTCGATCATTTCTTTTACTTGGTTAAATAATTCCATTGGATTCATATCGGTTCTCCTTTATAAGTTTTCTTACAAATCCTATTTAATCACGCTTATAGCAAACTAGCAAGAAATATGTTTGAGAGTAACTAGTGAGATGAGAGTTACAATTTTGCAGCCAAGTGGTATTGAAACTTTTTTAATCTAAAAAAGGCAGTCCATATTGGACTGCCTTTAGGGGTTATTGTTGTTCCGTTGAAGAGCTGCTTGGCTCTGATTCACCCGAACTTGAGCTAGAGCTTGATTCGGATTCTGCAGGATGTAGCTCCTTGTAAGATGGGGTCTTGAATAGATCAGCTGTTGATTTATTGCCTTTTTGCTTGTAGAGGCTAGTTGATTTATCTTTCAGCTTTTTGTTGATCTGTTTCAGTTGATCCATCTGTTTAGTGTAGGAAATTTTGCTAGAATCAACAGGTTTCAAACCATTTGGCGTATAGAAACGAAGGAGGTCACCTGTTTGAACAGCGTCACTCATTGAAAGCTGAGTGGCTACTGCCTTACGAATGGCTTCGTTATCCTTTTTAGTCGTTTCATCAGGGTTGGTAATTTCTTCCCCTGTTTGAGTATTATAGAGTCGACCAGAATAGCTAGTGTATTGAGGAGTAACATATTGACCTGAGGTTCTAAATGCGACAATTTGCTTGTTATCAGGAGATAGGAGGTCTTGTCCCATCTGGATATAAGAGCTGGTGTCAACACCAAGAATGTGAAGGAGAGTTGGAAGGGCATCGACCTCACCACCAAAGGTGTTAGAGATACCACCACCAGTATAACCTGGAATATGAATCATGTAAGGAACACGTTGAAGCATGGCTTTATCATAGTTTGACCAAGTTTCAGGGTTCTTACCGAGAAGTTCAGCAAGATTGCTGCTTCGTGTATCAGAGATACCATAGTGGTCACCGTACATGACAATAATCGAGTTATCGTAAAGACCGGTTTCCTTAAGGTAATCAAAGAAGTCTTTGATTGCTGAGTCAAGATAGTTAGCTGTTGCAAAATATCCGTTGACTGTTTCGTCTTTTGTTTCAGCGAGTGGGAAACCTTGTTCCTTTTCATCGCCTGAGAGTGAAGTGTATGGGTAGTGGTTAGATACTGTAAGGTATTTAACGTAGAAAGGTTGTTGCATTTGTTCCAGATATTTGATGGAATCTGGGAACATGTACTTGTCATTTAGACCATACTGGAAGGAGTTTTCATCAGTTTTTTCAGTGAAGGCTGATGAGTCAAAGAAGTAGTTATAACCCCATTGTTTATAGGTATTATTACGATTCCAGAAGGATCCAGTGTTTCCGTGGAAAACAGCTGACGTATAGTCGCCTGTTTGAGCTAGGATAGATGGCGCAGCATAGGCTGTATTGGTACCACCATAGTTTACCATGTATGACCCTGTACTTAGTCCAAAGAGAGACGTTTCCATCAAGGTTTCAGCATCAGAAGTTTTCCCTGATTTAACTTGGTGGAAGAAGTTTGAAAAGGCTAGGGTTTCGTTTGAGTGGTAAATGGAATTGATGAATGGTGTAACCTCATAGTCTTGACCGTCTACTTTGAGCTTGTAATCAATGAGGAACTGTTGGAAGCTTTCCAGGTGAATAACGATGACGTTTCTTCCTTTAGCAATTCCATAATACTTAGGATCAGGTGCTGCATAGTGCTCTTTAACGTAAGCTTCAACCTTTTTCATATCCTCAGCTGTTGCAGATGAACGAGCCTGTGAGGCCTGATAAGTTAAGTTACCAGAATAGGCTGTGAAGAAGGGAATCCCCATAGCACGAACAATATAGTTATTTGAGAAACCACGTGTCAACAACTCGCCACGGTTAACTTCCGCTAAGAAGAGGTTAACTGAGAGAAGGAGTGTCGATAGTGCAGTGACGGCAAAACTAGCTCGTTTGTTAAATGGCTTGCTGTCCATCTTAAGCTTCTTCCTGAAACCAGCATAGATGAAGAAAGGTACATCAATCAGGTAGAAGAGATAGCTTGGCTCAAGAAGGTTCTTGGCGGAGTCTCCTAGTCCTGCTGCCGAACTAGAACTTGCTAGGATGGTATTTACAGTGATGAAGTCTGTAAACTCTCCAAAGTAAATCACATTAGCAATAAGTAAGAGGTTAAGGATGACATAGATAGCAATGGTAATACTATAAAAGAAACGTCGTTTCTTGAAGTATAGTCCTAAACCTAGAAGCATTAATCCTAGTGGAATAGGGTTAATCAGCGAAAGCATAACCTGATATCTGCTTTCCAACTCAAGATTAATGTTGACGTAATAAGCGAATATGGTTTTTAGCCAGTAAAAGAAGAGTAACAAGAGGATAAATCCAAGTCTTGATGAAACTCCTTTCCAAAAGGCTTCATTAATTTTTTTCAAAGTAATACTTCCTTTGATTCTATATTATCTTAATCATTATACCAAATAAGATAATGACTCTCAAAAATTTACTGCCATTGAGTGTGATATTCCTTGACATAAAATTGATAAAATCTAGTTACGAAACAGAAATAATAGCATTTTTTTGGTATAATGGTAACATGAGTATATTGACGGTAAGTCCCTTTGCGGAGAAAAAAATCAAACAAGGAAAACAGCTTCTTTTAGCAGAAGATTTTCCAAATATAACTGAAAATAATCAGTTGGTTTACCTTTATAGCCAGTCCAAAGATTTTTTAGGAACGGGCTATTTGTCAAGTCAAAATAAGGGGATAGGATGGTTTCTGTCCCCTAATAAAGAAAAATTGACAGTGACTTATTTTCAAGGACTTTTTGAAAGGGCTAAGGCCAAACGTCAATCCTATTATGATAATGAGTTGACGACAGCTTTTCGTCTTTTCAACCAAGATGGTGACGATTTTGGTGGACTCACAATTGATTTATATGGGGATTATGCCCTCTTTTCATGGTACAATGCCTTTGTTTATTCCTTGAAGGATGTTATTGTAGAGGCTTTCCAAACGGTCTTTCCTGAGGTCTTGGGAGGCTATGAGAAAATCCGCTTCAAGGGTCTTGATTTCGAATCAGACCATCTTTTTGGGCAGGAGGCGGCTGATACCTTCACCATTTTAGAAAATGGGGTCACTTATGAAGTTTTCCTCAATGATGGGCTAATGACGGGAATTTTCCTTGATCAGCATGAAGTGCGTGATGGTTTAGTTAATGGCCTAGCTTTGGGTAAATCAGTTTTGAATATGTTCTCCTATACGGCAGCTTTTTCAGTTGCTGCGGCTATGGGTGGAGCGATTGAAACGACATCAGTTGATTTGGCTAAGCGTTCACGTGAATTATCGACGGCTCATTTTGAAGCTAATGGTTTCAGTATGGACAATCATCGCTTGGTCGTGATGGATGTCTTTGATTATTTCAAATATGCAAAGAAAAAAGGCTTATCTTATGACCTTATCGTCATCGATCCGCCAAGCTTTGCCAGAAATAAGAAACGCACTTTCTCAGCAAATAAGGATTACCACAAGTTAATTGCACAGAGTCTTGATATTTTATCAGAGCATGGGACAATCATTGCAAGTACCAATGCTGCTAATATGACCGTGCAACAGTTTAAAAAACAACTGCGTAAGGGTTTGGGAGATGTTACAGCGGACTTCGTTAACCTGCAACAATTACCAGCGGATTTTACCGTCAATCCTAATGATCCAACATCAAATTATTTGAAAGTATACACAATAAGGGTAAATAAATGAAAATTGTAGTTCCGATTATGCCAACTAGTTTAGAGGAGGCACAAGAGCTTGAACTGTCTCGTTTTGAGGGGGCAGACATTATAGAATGGCGTGCAGATTTTTTAGATAAGGATAGTATCTTAACGGTTGCTCCAGCTATTTTCGAGAAATTCGCAGGCTTTGAGATTGTCTTTACCATCCGTACAACGCGTGAGGGTGGCAAGCTTGAGTTAACGGATGCGGAATATGTCGCACTAATTGAGGATGTCGCTGCTATCTACTCGCCAGATTATATTGATTTTGAGTATTTCACTCGTAAGGCTGTCTTTGACCAAATGCTGGATTTTTCAAACTTGGTTTTGTCTTATCATAACTTTGAGGAGACACCTGAAAACCTCATGGAGCTTTTGTCAGAAATGACAAACCTAACGCCAAGGGTGGTTAAGGTGGCGGTTATGCCTAAGCATGAGCAGGATGTTCTTGACCTTATGAACTTCACACGTGGTTTTAAGGTCTATAATCCTGAGCAAGAGTTTGTGACCATGTCAATGGGTAAACTAGGTCGTATGTCACGTCTTGCTGGCGACTTGATGGGTTCATCATGGACCTTTGCTAGTCTTGATAATGCCAGTGCGCCAGGACAAATTAGTTTAGCAGACATGCGCAGAATCATGGAGGTTTTGGATGCAGATTGATGGACACACACGCTTAGCGGCTGTTGTTGCCAATCCTATCAAGCATTCCATTTCACCATTCATTCATAATTTGGCCTTCGAAAAGACACAAGTTAATGGTGTTTATGTGGCCTGGGAGATTCCAGAGTCAGACCTAGCCGAGACAGTTGAAAATATTAGACGTTACAACATGTTCGGTATCAACTTGTCGATGCCATATAAGGAAGCAGTCATTCCTTTTTTGGATGAAATTAGTCCTGCAGCTCAACTGATTGGTGCCGTCAATACAGTTGTTAATCGTGATGGTCATTTGATTGGTCATAATACGGACGGTTTTGGCTTCTTTGCTAGTCTAAAGGACTTTAGCCCTAGAGACGCTCATCTGATGATTTTGGGTGCTGGTGGTGCCGCTAAAGCTATTGTGACGCAGTCAGTTCTTGATGGTGCAAAAAAAGTCAGTGTCTATGTTCGCCCTCAGTCATTGGATAAGGCAAAAGAAAGTTTTAAGTCCTTACTTGAACAGGCAACTTGCCACTTGGAGTTTCATGCTTTAAATGATTTTGAGTATTTTCAAGAGGAACTAGGCCAGGCTGATTTATTGGTGAATGCGACGAGTGTTGGGATGGATGGCGAATCCTTGCCTATTCCTACAGACACAAAATTTCCTAAGGGACTCTTGGTTGCTGATATCATTTATCAGCCTTTTGAAACACCTTTCTTGGCCTTGGCTAGAAAACAGGGAATCGAGGCTGTGAATGGACTTGGCATGTTGCTTCATCAAGCGGCAGGTGCCTTTAAATTGTGGACCGGCAAGGACATGCCAACAGACGCCATTTGGCAGGAATTAGAAAATATTTACAATAGCTAGGAGGGGACGACTATGAAACTAGAGGTAAATTTAACACATAACCCTTATGACATTATTATTGAAAAAGGAGCCCTTAAGACCGTCGGTCAATGGGTGAAGTCACTTTGGGAACCGCAAAAGATTGCACTCATCACAGACAATCATGTGGGAGCTCTATATGCAGAAAAAGTTAAGCTTAGCTTGGAGCACGAAGGTTTTGAGGTAGTCGTTTTTGATTTCTTAGAAGGTGAAGCAAGTAAAAATCTTAAAACTGTTAATAAGGCTTATGAGTTTTTGATTAAGAATGGCATGACTCGTAGTGATGGGATTCTTGCTCTTGGTGGTGGCGTTGTTGGTGATTTGGCAGGCTTTGTCGCTTCGACCTATATGCGTGGGATTCACTTCGTTCAGGTTCCAACTAGTCTAACTGCCCAGGTGGATTCATCTATTGGTGGTAAGACAGGTGTGAACACACCATTTGCTAAAAATATCGTGGGAACTTTTGCTCAGCCTGATGGGGTTTTGATTGACCCTAATGTTCTTGAGACACTTGGTAAACGTGAATTGATTGAAGGTATGGGTGAGGTTGTCAAATACGGTTTAATTGACGATCCTGAGCTTTGGTACTTGCTTGAAAGCATTGATGGTTCAGTTCACAGTATCCTAGAAAACTCAGAAACCATTATTTACCGTTCATGTAATGTGAAGCGTAAAATTGTGGTTGAAGATGAGTTTGAAGGTGGTGTCCGTATGTACCTAAACTTTGGTCATACGATTGGGCATGCCGTTGAACAAACAGCTGGTTACGGTAAAGTCATGCACGGTGAAGCGGTAGCTATCGGAATGGTTCAGATTTCACGAGTTGCTGAGGAAAAAGGTCTGATGCCTAAGGGGATCACACGTCAAATCGCTGAGATGTGTGTCAAATTTGGCTTGCCAGTAGACTATGAGCCATGGCGTGTTGAGGAGCTCTATACAGCCCTCACACATGATAAAAAAGCTCGTGGCAATAGCATTAAGACAGTTATCGTTCCAGAGATTGGTAAGGCAGCTATCAATCAGATTCCTTTAGTTGAAATGAAAGAGTACTTGGAGAAATAAATGAGATATTTAACAGCAGGTGAGTCTCATGGCCCACGTTTAACAGCAATTATCGAAGGTGTTCCAGCTGGTCTTCCCTTGACGGCTGAAGATATCAATGCTGATTTGAAACGCCGCCAAGGTGGTTATGGTCGTGGTGGCCGTATGAAAATTGAGTCTGATAAAGTTGAAATCACTTCTGGTGTTCGTCATGGGAAAACAACAGGGGCTCCAATCACCCTTCATGTTATCAATAAGGACCATCAAAAATGGTTGGACATCATGGCTGTGGAAGACATTGAAGACCGTTTGAAAACCAAACGTAAAATCACTCACCCACGTCCAGGACATGCTGACTTGGTTGGTGGAATGAAATACCGTTTCGATGATTTGCGTAATTCCTTGGAGCGTTCTAGTGCGCGTGAAACAACTATGCGTGTGGCAGTAGGTGCTGTCGCTAAACGTATCTTGGCTGAGCTCGATATTGAAATTGCTAACCATGTTGTTGTCTTTGGTGGTAAGGAAATTGATGTGCCTGAGAATTTGACAGTAGCTCAAATCAAGGAATTGGCTCAACAATCAGAGATTTCAGTCGTTAACCAAGAACGTGAACAAGAAATTAAAGATTACATTGACCAAATCAAAAAAGAGGGAGACACAATTGGTGGTGTCGTTGAAACTGTTGTTGGCGGCGTCCCTGTTGGCCTTGGTTCTTATGTCCAATGGGATACCAAACTTGATGCTAAGATTGCTCAAGCAGTGGTTTCCATCAATGCCTTCAAGGGTGTAGAATTTGGTCTTGGTTTTAAGGATGGCTACCTCAAGGGCTCTCAAGTGATGGACGAGATTCTCTGGAATGAAGAGGACGGCTATACGCGTCGCACTAACAACCTTGGTGGTTTTGAAGGTGGTATGACCAACGGGCAACCGATTGTGGTCCGTGGGGTTATGAAACCTATTCCAACCCTATACAAGCCATTGATGTCAGTAGATATCGAAACACATGAACCTTACAAGGCAACAGTTGAGCGTTCAGATCCAACGGCCTTGCCTGCAGCGGGTGTCGTTATGGAATCCGTAGTCGCTACAGTCGTAGCCAATGAAATCTTGGACAAATTCTCTTCTGACAACATGGAAGAATTGAAAGAAGCGGTAGCACGTCACCGTGACTATGTGAAAAACTTTTAAGCAGCATCAGACAATAGATGGGAGTAGTAATGAGTAAGAAAACTATTTATATCGCAGGATTGGGCTTGATTGGTGGCTCCTTGGCCTTAGGGATTAAAAGAGATCACCCTGATTATGAGATTCTTGGATATAATCGCTCTGACTATTCTCGAAATATTGCGCTTGAGCGTGGTATTGTTGACCGTGCAACAAGTGATTTCAAAGAATTTGCTCCCCTTGCGGATGTTATTATCCTTGCAGTGCCAATTAAGCAAACTGTGGCCTACTTGAAGGAGTTGGCTGACTTGGAGCTCAAAGATAATGTCATCATCACAGACGCAGGGTCTACTAAGTTGGATATCGTTGAGGCAGCTGAACGTTACCTAACAGGTAAAAATGTTCAGTTTGTGGGTTCTCACCCTATGGCTGGTTCCCATAAATCAGGGGCTATTGCAGCTGACGTGACACTTTTCGAAAATGCCTATTATATTTTCACACCGACGAGTCTAACAAGAGAGACAACTATCCCTGAACTTAAGGACATCTTGTCAGGGCTTAAGTCACGATTTGTGGAGATTGATGCGGCTGAACATGACCGTGTAACCAGTCAAATCAGTCATTTTCCACATCTTTTGGCTTCTGGACTTATGGAGCAGGCAGCTGATTATGCTCAGGCTCACGAGATGACCAATCACTTTGCGGCTGGGGGCTTCCGAGATATGACCCGTATTGCAGAAAGTGAACCTGGCATGTGGGCTTCCATTCTCATGACCAATGGGCCAGCTGTTTTGGATCGTATTGAAGATTTCAAAAAACGTTTGGACTATGTGGCCGACTTGATTAAGGCTGAAGATGAGAATGCCATTTGGGAGTTCTTTGACAACGGTCGTAAGAAACGTAAAGAGATGGAAATTCACAAAAAAGGTGGCGTGGAAAGTGCCTTCGATATTTTCGTGGATGTGCCTGACCGAGAAGATGTTATCCTTAGCATTATGGAATTGCTACGAGGAACGTCTTTGGTTAACCTTCGTATTAATGAGGAAAATCGTGAGGATATTCACGGTATCCTCCAAATTACTTTTAAAAATGAAAAAGATCGCACACATGCTAAGACTGTTATTGAAGCCAATACGGATTATCATGTGGTGATTGCCTAGGAGAATAAAATGACAAATATTTATGATTTAGCAAATGAGTTGGAACGTGGCATTCGTGCCCTTCCTGAGTACAAAACTTTGGTAGAGAAAAAAGAAGCGATTGCAGCTGATGCTGAAGCTAGCGCTCTTTTCAAAGAGTTTACTGATTTCCAAGAGGATTTCTATGCTAAAATGCAAGCTGGTACAATGCCAACAGCAGAAGAACAAGCAGCTGTTCAAGAATTGGGTCAAAAGGTAGAAGCTAATGCACTTTTGAAAGAATACTTGGCTGCACAACAAGGTTTGTCTGTTTATTTGAATGATATTGAACGTATCATCTTCAAACCTTTGCAAGAATTGAATAGTTAATCAGAGAGGGTGTGTCAATTGACAGGCCCTTTTCTGCATTCAAAAGAGATTGTCCAAGGAAGAAACTAGAAATATTAAGGAGGAAAATGATGAGTCGTAAGATTGGAATTATTGGTATGGGAAATGTTGGAGCTGCAGTTGCTCATGGAGCAATTGCTCAAGGCTTGGCTGATAGCTATGTCTTTATAGATATCAATGAGAAGAAGGCCGAGGCAGATGCCCAGGATTTTAAGGATGCTATGGCAAATCTACCTAGCTATGCAAACATTGTTGTCAATGATTATGTAGCACTTGAAGATGCTGATGTGATTATTTCATCTCTTGGAAACATTCAGTTACAGCATAATGCTGGTGAGGACCGCTTTGCTGAATTTCCATTTACTCGAGAAGCTGTTTATCAGGTTTCTCAGGAGCTTAAAAAATTGGATTTTAAAGGCATACTCTTGGTTATCTCGAATCCTGTAGATGCTGTATCAGCCCTCTATCAGGAATTCACAGGCTGGCCAAGAGAACGTGTGATTGGGACAGGGACTTTACTCGATACGTCTAGAATGAAGGCGGCGGTAGGAGATGATTTGTCAGTCAATCCAAAATCAGTATCCGGCTACAATCTTGGTGAACATGGGAATTCCCAATTTACAGCCTGGAGTCAGGTTAAGGTCAAAGGTCAAGACATTACAGAATTGACCAGCGAAGAAGAGCGACAAAATCTGTTTATGACTTCCATGAAGGGCGGTCACAAGGTCTTTTATGGTAAGGGCTATACTTCTTACGGCATTGCCAGTGCGGCTCTTCGTTTGGTAGCCATTATCCTTTCGGATGCTCAAGAAGAAGTGGCAGTATCAAGCTATCAAGAAGCCTATCAAACCTATCTTGGCTATCCAGTTATTTTAGGACGTCAAGGGGTGGCTGCTCCCGTTCACTTGTCCTTGTCGGCTGAGGAAAATCTTCTTTTGGAGGAATCTGCTAACTTGATTCGTAATCGTGTTCAAGAAGCTGTTGCCTTTCTGAAAGAAAAGTATGGCAATACTAGAGAGTGAATATTTTGACAATTCAGTCTATGGTTGGGCTTTCGATTATGGTATAATGAGAGTAACTATAAAATTTTCAGGAGTAACCTATGAAACTAGAAACCAAGGCCCAAGGTCTTCATGGCAGCTTGCGTATACCTGGTGACAAGTCAATCAGTCACCGTTCTATCATGTTCGGAAGTCTTGCCAAAGGTGTGACAACTGTTCGTGATATTTTACGAGGTGAGGATGTCCTCTCAACTATGCAGGTCTTCCGTGATTTGGGTGTGACTATCGAGGATGATGGTGATGTGGTACGCATTCACGGTGTTGGTTTTGATGGTCTCAAGGCTCCTCAAAACAAGTTGGACATGGGTAACTCTGGGACATCTATTCGCTTGATTTCAGGTGTGCTTGCAGGTCAAGATTTCGATGTAGAGATGTTTGGAGATGATTCCCTTTCAAAACGTCCTATGGACCGTGTGACCATTCCCTTGCGTCAGATGGGTGTAGAGGTTTCAGGTCAAACAGACCGTGATTTGCCACCATTGAAAATGCACGGTAGCAAGTTTCTTAAGCCTATTCATTACCAATTGCCAGTTGCCTCTGCTCAGGTAAAATCTGCCCTTATTTTTGCAGCTCTTCAAGCTGATGGTGAATCTGTCATCATTGAAAAGGAAAAAACACGTAATCATACAGAGGATATGATTCAGCAGTTTGGTGGTCAGCTTCAAGTAGATGGCAAGGAAATTCGTATTTCTGGTGGCCAAAGCTTTACTGCTCAAGAAGTCGTGGTTCCAGGTGACATTTCTTCAGCGGCCTTTTGGTTGGTAGCGGGACTCGTGGTGCCTAACTCTAAGATTGTCTTGGAAAATGTCGGCATCAACGA
Organism: Streptococcus sp. HMSC078H12; assembly: GCF_001814615.1. Lineage (NCBI taxonomy): Bacteria > Bacillati > Bacillota > Bacilli > Lactobacillales > Streptococcaceae > Streptococcus > Streptococcus sp. HMSC078H12. Next base: position 396,207 of record NZ_KV817316.1, read on the forward strand.
GACACGTACGGGTATCATTGATGTGATCAAAGATATGGGTGGTAAGATTACCCTTTCAGATATTGACCAAGTTGCCAAATCTGCGACTATTACGGTTGAAACTTCAGAACTTAAAGGAACTGAAATTGGTGGCGATATCATTCCACGTTTGATTGATGAACTTCCGATTATCACACTCTTGGCGACGCAAGCCCAAGGTAAGACAGTGATTCGTGATGCTGAAGAACTCAAGGTCAAAGAGACTGACCGTATTCAGGTGGTAGCGGATGCCTTGAATGCTATGGGTGCTGATATTGTACCAACTGAGGATGGTATGATTATCACTGGTAAGACGGTTCTTCATGGGGCAGAGGTTAATACCTTGGGTGACCACCGTATTGGTATGATGACAGCTATTGCTGCCCTTTTGGTTCAAGATGGTGAGGTTGACTTGCAACGTGCGGAAGCTATCAATACAAGTTACCCAAGTTTCTTTAGTGACTTGGAAGGATTGCTCCATGGCTAAGGTTTTATTGGGCTTTATGGGAGTTGGTAAGAGTTCCGTCGCCCCATACCTGGATGGTCGTTTCGTGGATATGGATCAGGTCATCGAGGAGAAAATCGGCATGTCCATTGCTGATTTTTTTGCAAAAGAAGGTGAAGCAGCCTTTCGTCAGATTGAGTCTGAGACTTTGGAGGAACTCCTTCAAGAGGGAGATGACGTCATCATCTCTACTGGAGGTGGTGTCGTTGTGACGGAGCGCAATCGTCAGCTCTTGACGAAAAATCGTAAGCATAACGTTTGGCTCCATGCTTCTTTCGATGTGGTCTATAATCGCATTGAAAAGGATACCAAGAATCAGCGCCCACTCTTTCTCAATCATTCCAAAGAGGATTTTAAGGCTATTTATGACGGTCGAATGGCACTCTATCAAGATTTAGCAGATTTGGTTGTCACAGTTGATAACCGAACGCCAGAAGAAGTAGCAAGGTTTATCAAATGTATGTAGGTTATTTGGGCCCTAGTGGGTCGTTTACGCATAATGCAGCCTTAAAGGCTTTTCCTGAGGCAGAATTGGTTTCTCTAGGTACCATTACCGAGGTTATCAAGTCTTATGAAGAGGGACGTGTGGATTATGCGGTCATTCCGGTGGAAAATTCCATTGAGGGCTCTGTTCATGAGAGTTTAGACTATCTCTTCCATCAGGCCGATATTCGTGCTGTGGCAGAGATTGTTCAGCCCATCAAGCAGCAGTTGATGGCGACGAAACATCATGAGAAAATTGAGAAAATCTTCTCACACCCACAGGCTATTGCCCAAGGGAAAAAGTATATTAAACAGCATTTTCCACATGCCAAGATTGAGACAACAGCCAGTACAGCCTTTGCGGCGCGTTTTGTCGCTGATAATCCAGATCAGCCATATGCGGCCATCGCTCCGCATGCAGCTGCTAAGGAATACGGTCTTCAAATCTTGGCTAAGGATATTCAGGAGATTGAAAAGAATTATACCCGCTTTTGGGTGTTGGGGAACACCGTTCCTGAGATTCCGCTCAATCAGATTGATTGCAAATTAACGCTGGCCTTGACCCTGCCTGACAATATGCCAGGGGCACTTTACAAGGCCTTATCGACCTTTGCCTGGCGAGGCATTGACTTGACCAAGATAGAAAGTCGTCCTTTGAAGACGGTACTTGGCGAGTATTTCTTTATTATTGATTGTGATTATACAAAGGAAAAGTTGGCTCAGTTCGCTCTTGAAGAGCTGACTGCAGTTGGAATTGGATATAAAATCTTGGGTGCTTACCAAGTCTATGAAATTTAAAGGGAAATCTTATGACCAAATCTAACAATGGACCGTTTACGCATCATGAACGGTTACGTTACAGCTATCTTTTAAAAAATCTTGCTCACCTGAATGGACAGCAGGCCTCAGAATTCAATTATCTTCAAGGAAAGTTGGATGCCTATGAAGCTGAGCGACGGTATCAAGCGCAAATAGAGGACTATCAAGCAGCATGGCGCCAGCCTTATGACAATCGTTCTGACTACTATCAAGAACGTGATTATGAGTCTGTCAATCAGCTGACAGAGGAAGGACTGCCCGTCTATCGAGAGGAAGTTGCTCAAAGTAAACCTAAACGCAAAAAGGTCCAAAGACAAGCAGCCCCTTCAGCAACGTCGGCTCCAAGGTCCAAGTCGCAAGGAGCCAAGAAGAAGCGGCCAAAGAAAAAGAGAAGGCTCAAGAAGGTTGTCAAGCTAGTACTTAGTTGCTTGAGTCTTGGAGTTGTGTTCTTAGTGATAGCCATGGCCTATCAATTTTACAAGGGAACAGACCTTTCTGCTGCAGGTAATAATGGTAAATCCTACCAGCCTGCCATAGTTGAGACCTTTAATGGTAAGGATACCAAGGATGGGGTCAATATCCTTATTCTAGGTTCTGACCAACGCGTTAGCCAAGAATCTACCGATGCCAGAACAGACTCCATTATGGTGGTCAATGTGGGCAATAAAGAAGGTAAGGTTAAGATGGTTAGCTTTATGCGAGACACCTTGGTCAATATCAAGGGGGCTTCAGAAACCGACTATTCTCAGGACTTGAAACTCAATACGGCCTTCAATATTGGTGAGCAAAATAATCATCAAGGAGCAGAGCTCATGCGTGAGACGCTCAAACGCAACTTTGATATCGATATCAAGTACTATGCCATGGTTGACTTTGAAACCTTTGCGACAGGGGTTGATACCCTCTTCCCAAATGGTGTGGAAATCAATGCCAAGTTTGCGACCATTGATGGTAAAAAAGTATCTTCGGTTCAAGTTCCAGATGATTTGAAGATGGACAAGAACGGTCACGTGCCAAATCAAACCATTAAAGTTGGTAAGCAAGATATGGATGGCCGCACTCTTCTGAATTATGCTCGCTTCCGTAAGGATGATGAGGGTGATTATGGCCGGACTAAGCGCCAGCAACAAGTGATGCAGGCTGTCATGAAGCAGCTTAAGAATCCACTTAGCCTCTTCAAAGGACCTGAGGCTTTAGGGAAGGTTTACTCACTGACCTCAACCAATATGAGCATGACGGACATGTTGGACTTGGGACTTTCAAATGCTGGTAGTTTCAAAAAAGGGATTAATTCGCAAACCATTCCTTCGGATGGTGATTGGATTGATAGCTATGATTTGTATGGCGGTCAAGGGATTGAAATTGATTTTGACACTTATCAGGCAAAATTAAAAGAACTAGGATTTAGATAAGAAAAGAAGCAGGTTCACACTGAACCTGCTTCTTTTTTGGTGTTAAGAGTTTGTATAAGCGCCATGTATAAGAAGTTTTAGAAAATGATAGAGCAAATAGGTCATGATAACAAGAATAATGACGAACTCTACCTTATAAATCAATTGGGTAGCTGGATTGACTAAACCCAGACTGGTGGTAGCTGCTTTAAAAGCATTGGTACTATTGACTAATGGGAAACTAAAGGCAGCAAAAAGTGGTATAAAGCCTTTTCTAACCAGTTTTACAAAGAGATTAAGAGCATAGAAAAAGAATGCTTGTGAGAATAAAAGTAGGGCAAGTAAAATGATAGTTGCAGGTCTTTGATTACTCTTGATTGAGCTGGTAATGAGAAGGGCCAGAGGTGCTGCTAAAATGGCAAGTATGGGCCGATATAGGTGAGGTATGGCTATCTGTCTCATTCTCCATAAAACAAGTGGAAAGAGGGCTAGAGTCGCAAATCCCGTTACTCCCAGAATAAGTCCCTTGATGCTAGTTGGAACACTAGCCGGTACTGTCACAAGACTGATAGCAGGGCCAACATAGACCACGAACCAGCTTGGATAGACTTGATTCAAAGAAAATGGGCGTAAAAAACGCAGACTGAAAAAAATAATATAGGCAATATAAAGTCCAAGGAGTCCAAGCCAAGTCACACTCAATCCTGTTTGAGCTAGTGGGAGGCGGCTGGCAAATAGAAAGGCAGCCATAAAGAAACTAGCAAAGGCCGAAGCAACGACTGGGTTTCGCAAATCTTCTCTTATTTGTTCAAATCCAAGAATCAAGCGTCCCAGTATAAGTATAAAACCTATACTGGCTAAACACCAAATACCCTGAGCAATCAGGGTATAGTGGCTTATTTGATTGGATAAACTAAAGAGGGCAAGAACTAGACTAGATAGGGCCAAGGGAATTTTCTTAAAAAATACCTTCATTGGTCCACCGGCCTTTCTAGCTAGCTGCAAGAATGTGACGAAGCTGCACCGCACTCGGAGATACAATTGGAAGGAAGACGCCTTCATTCCAACGACGGATAAAGCTTGACTCTGATTCTTTCAAATAGCCACGACCACCACTAGCCTGAAGTTCGAGGAGCAAGCTGTTGGCTACGACGTCGACGATATCGATACGCAATTGGAAAAGTTCACGTGGTTTGTCAATGAAATAATCGGCATCATTAAGACCTGCAAAGAGTTGGTCTTGGATAGCAAGAAGATTTTCACGTGTAGCTTCAAATTCTTCACGAAGAACGCTACGGTTACTGTTTAGACTAGCTTCAACCTCATCAAGAGAACGTTTGGCCAAACCAAAGGCAAGACCAAATTGGAAACCAAGGAAGTTTGGACGTGTTTTGGCAATATAGTCCGTACCTTCTTTTGAAAGGATCCAATTAGGATCTAACTTAACGTGATCGAAAGTAAGAGAGGCAGTGTTAGCACCTTGAAGGGAAACAAATTCCAAATCTTCAGAACGGCTAAGACCCTCAGCTTCAGATGGAATAGTGATAATCCAAGGTTGGCTACCGTCTTTAAAATCAGCAGCAAAGAGAGCAGCGAATTTATCAGAACGTAGGTTAGTCACCCAAGGCAAACGACCATCAAGATAGTAGTCATCACCTTCTTGACTGATGGTAACATTCAATTCTTCAATATCTGACAAGAATTTGACCGCATTTGACAAGCCAGTTCCACCAGCACGCTCACCGGTATACAATTCTTTCAACCATGTTTCACGAGGGTAAGCATTGTCACTCGCAAGGATATACTCGATGAAAGTACGGTGCCCCCAAGAAATAAAGGAAGCTGTCAAAGAGTGTTGTGCCAATTCATCAAGCACATCAACGACTTGAGTAGGACCACCACCTAGGCCATCAAACTTAGCAGGTACGCCGATTTTAAAGACGTCGTTTTCAGCAATTTTTTCAAGAAGCTGGTCCGCAATGGGTCCAGACTCTTGGTCAATATGGTCAGCGTTGGTATCCAACCAAGTAAGGAATTCTTTTGAAAAATGTGACATAGGCTTAGGTCCTCCTCTAGTTTATCCTTTGGTTTTGAATTAAGCGAATTCTTGAAGTTCAGGGTTAATCGGTGTTTGTGCGAGATTGTTAGCGTAGTTACACAAGCTAGCAAGGCTGACACCCAAGATAACGTCAAGGGCATTTTGAGCAGTGTAGCCAGCTTCCAAGAAGTCATTGTAGGCTTCGTCACCAACAGCACCTTTAGTATTGATCACAGCAATAGTGAATTTAGCAAGGGTATCAAGTTTTGGATCATCTTCGATTGGTGTACGGTTACGAAGAGCTTCCAAAAGTTGAGGTGTCATTTGGATTTGCTTGATTGAAAAGGCTGTGTGACCTGCCACACAGAAGGCACATCCGTTAGTAACAGCAGCTGTAATTTGAACAACCTCACGTTCAGTTGGTGTCAATGAATTGCGACGGTTGATTTCACCGACAGTACGGTAAGTTTCAAGCGCAGTTGGCGCATTAGCAAGGAGACCAATCAAGTTTGGAATGTATCCCCCATTGGCATCTTTGACTGTTTGAAGGACGTCTTTGACTTCTTCCGGTGCAGTTTCGATTGTATGAATGGTAATATCTGGCATGATTATTCTCCTTTATATAGAAACGACATCTAGCCAAGCGGCTGAGTCGTTTAATTTTTTGTCATGGACCTATGATAGCACTGTATGACTTTTCTGAAAAATCTATATTATTTATGGCCAGCCATAAATTTGATTTATATGTGCTATAATGGAGGGTAGTAAAAGGCTTTGGAAGATATGCTTAAGCCCTATAAGAGTAAAGAAAGTTGAATTATGTTAAATAAAAACGCTATTGTAGAAGTTGAAATTGTCGATTTGACACATGAAGGAGCAGGCGTTGCCAAGGTGGATGGCTTTGTCTTTTTCGTGGATAATGCCCTTCCAGGCGAAATCATCAAGATGCGAGTGCTTAAGCTCAAGAAAAATATCGGCTTTGGTAAGGTTGAGGAGTATGTGACCCTTTCACCAAACCGCAATCAGGACATTGATGCAACCTATCTACGTTCAGGAATTGCTGATTTTGGCCATATGACCTACGAGGAGCAGCTTAAGTTCAAGCGTAAACAAGTTGTGGACAACCTCTATAAGACAGCCGGTATCTCGGACGTAGAAGTTGCTGAAACACTAGGTATGGAAACACCTTACGCCTACCGTAATAAGGCGCAGGTGCCCGTTCGCCGTGTTAAAGGTCAGCTTGAAACAGGTTTCTACCGCAAGAATTCGCACGACTTGATTCCAATTGAAGATTTCCTTATCCAAGACAAGGAAATTGATAAACTCATTGTCTTTGTCCGTGACCTTCTCCGTCGCTATGACCTCAAACCTTATGATGAGAAGGAGCAGACAGGTTTGATTCGTCATTTGGTAGTTCGTCGTGGTCATTATTCAGGTCAGATGATGTTGGTCTTTGTAACGACCAGACCAAAAGTTTTCCGCATTGACCAAGTCATTGCCAAGATTACAGAAGCCTTCCCAAGTGTCGTTTCCATCATCCAAAACATCAACGATAAGAACACTAACGCCATCTTTGGTAAGGAGTTCCGCACCCTTTATGGCCAAGACACTATCACAGACAGTATGTTGGGCAATGACTATGAGATCTCTGCCCAGTCTTTCTATCAGGTTAACACCGAGATGGCTGAAAAACTCTATCAAACAGCTATTGACTTCTCAGATCTAAACAGCGACAGCATTGTTATTGATGCCTATTCAGGAATCGGGACAATCGGCTTGTCATTTGCAAAACAGGTCAAGGAAGTCTACGGCGTTGAAGTCATTGAAACAGCCGTCGAAGATGCTAAGAAAAATGCAGAACGCAACGGCATTACTAACGCCAACTATGTGGCTGACTCAGCTGAAAATGCCATGGCCAAGTGGAGCAAGGATGGCATCAGACCAGATGTTATCATTGTGGATCCACCACGCAAGGGCTTGACAGAAAGCTTCATCAAAGCCAGTGTTGCCATGCAACCTGAAAAGATTACCTATGTCTCATGTAACCCAGCAACCATGGCGCGTGATATCAAACTCTACCAAGAATTGGGATATGAATTGAAGAAAGTACAACCGGTTGATTTATTTCCGCAAACGCACCACGTGGAGTGTGTAGCTTTGCTCGTAAAAGCCTAGAACCTTTGAACGAAAGGGATAATGAAAAGCCTTGATTGCAAGGCTTTTTGCTTTATGGTGGGGAAGTATTAGAGTAAGTAATTTTTGGAGTGAGTGGAAGTGATAGTTAGGAATTCTCAAATTCTATTTCCATTTACACTGTGGGTACGTTTTTATTTCCATTGACAAGGAGTTTGAGGGAATAGAAACGTACCCACCTATATGAAAAAATCACGAAAGGTTTGATCTATGGAAATCAGTAGAAATTAGGTGATACAATAACACGTTATAAAAACCTTGAAATCAGTATGTTTCAAGGTTTTAAGTACTCTTACGGATAGCATTGGGAACATCTAACTTTCTTGAGGAGTAAAGTTTGTTTCTCAATATAGTAATCGTTAAATTGTGTCAAAGCGTTATATGATATGATAATTCCAAATAGTCCTTTGGGCTTTTTATGGCATTGTGATATTCTCTAAGAATACGAGATTGCTTCAATAATTTACAAAGTTATGTGGATTTCTCATAGCTTTTTTACTTTCTTCCTTGACAATTGAGCAAGTGTTCAACTATAATGATAATAGTTGAGTGGTTGTTCAACTGAATCATCGATTATTGAGGTATGAGATGTAATTTTTCTTCTCTATCACCAGTAATGCAAGCTTTATTAGCTGGCTTATTCAACTGGTTTTGTACCCTTATCGGTGCTAGTTTGGTCTTTTTTGTCAAAACCATTCATCAAAAATTCATGGATATGATGATGGGCTTGGCAGCGGGCATTATGACGGCAGCGGCAGTCTGGCCTTTGCTTGTCCCTTCTTTGGACTATAGCCAGTCAATAGCTGCGAACAGATTTTACTGGTTGACGACGGCTGTTGGTTCTATTGTCGGGGGCTTATTTATCCGCTTTATTAATTATTTGGTTCCCGACCTGCATTTGAATCATCAGATGAGTGATAAGGAAGGGATTTTGAATCCCAAAAGACCCTTATCAAAGACCATGCTGCTTTATCTGGTGGTAGTGTTTCATAATATACTAGAGGGCTTAGCAGTTGGTGTGGCATTTGCTAGTGTGGCAAATCTCGCAACTAGACTTTCCTTTACGTGAATGAGTGCCCTTGGATTGGCCTTGGGAATTGGCATCCAAAATATTCGAGAAGGCTCTGCCTTGTCCTTGCCACTACGGGTAGAAGGGCGAAGTAGGAAATCAGCTTTCTACTATGGCGCCATGTCAGCGATTGTTGAGTCGATTGCAGCTGTTTTAGGGGCCTATGCTGTTATGTCTATGACCCAGCTACTACCTTATGCTCTCTTATTTGCGGCGGGAGCCATGATTTATGTTGCAGTGGAAGAACTTGTGCCAGGTGCTCAAGAGCACAAGAATACCGATATTGCGACAGGTGGGGTTATGGCCGGATTTCTAATCATGATGTTACTTGATACAACTTTAGTATAGGAGGAATAGAAAATATGTCACAGTGTTTAACAGCTTGTAATCCAGATTTAATTCAAGGGGTCCATGAGACGGAGTTTGATACCGTTACATTGCTAAATATGTCCAATTTTTTTAAGGCGATTTCTGACCCAACTCGTTTGCGGATTTTACAAGCAGTACGGCAAAATCCAATTTGTGTCGGAGACTTAGCGATTGCGTTACAGATGACCAAGTCTGCTATTTCTCACCAACTACGCTATCTGCGGGACTGCCAATTGGTCAAGGGGGAGAAAAAAGGAAGGATGACCAATTATGAACTTGCGGACGATCATGTCGCAGCAGTCTTGTCTTTGACACTGAAACATTTGAAAGAGGAAAAACATGAAGAAAGAGTATGAACTTCGAGGAATTGACTGTGGCAATTGTGCTGCTAAGATTGAACGTGCTGTCAATCAATTGGAGCAGGTAGAATCTGCCACTGTCAATCTGATAGCTCAAAAGCTGATTTTGGAAACAAAAAGCGAAGATGGGATAGATAAGGAAATTATTGACTTGGTGGATGCTATTGAACCTGGAATCGAAGTTATCAGTGAGAAAAAGGAAGAGGCACTTCCAGAAAAACGAGATTGGGCGAAAGAGCTGCTACTTGCTGTTATGATTCTATTTGCCTTCGGCTTTTTCCTGCCAGAGGAGTATTTCTGGATTCGTCTGGTCTATTATCTGACCCTATATATCATTATCGGCCATAAGGTTCTTATCAAGATGGTTCAAAATATTCAACGTGGTAATCTTTTTGATGAAAACTTTTTGATGAGTATCGCGACCTTAGGAGCCTTTCTCTTGGGAGAATTTCCAGAGGCAGTAGCCGTCATGCTTTTTTATCAGATTGGGGAGTATTTCCAAGATAAGGCCACCTCTCAATCTCGTCAGTCCATTGCACGATTGATGGATATTCGGTCGGATAAGGCTTGGAGACTAGAGGGGGGAGAAACCGTTCAAGTAGACCCTGAAACAGTAAGGGTTGCGGACCATATTTTAGTTAAGCCTGGGGAGAAGGTGCCCCTAGATGGTCTGGTCAGAGAAGGTCGTTCTATTCTGGATACGTCAGCCTTGACAGGAGAATCACTGCCTAGGGAAATTGGCGTTGGTGAGGACATTACAAGTGGTGTGATCAATTTGACTAGTCCATTGGTAATTGAAGTGAGTAAGACTTTTTCGCAATCAACGGTCAACAAAATTTTGGAATTAGTTGAAAATGCAAGCAATAAAAAAGCGGAGACGGAACGGATGATCACACGTTTTTCGCGTGTGTATACACCAGTGGTTGTCGGAATCGCTTTTCTGCTTGCAAGCCTGCCTCCCTTGCTTGGTTTAGGGGAGTGGTCGACTTGGCTTTATCGGGCACTTACCTTTTTAGTCATTTCTTGCCCTTGTGCTCTTGCGGTTTCGGTACCAATGAGTTTCTTTGGCGGGCTAGGGGGAGCATCTAAATTAGGTGTCTTAGTGAAAGGTGGGAATTATTTAGAGGCTCTTGCCAAGTTGGATACGGTCGTATTTGATAAGACGGGGACAATTACAAAAGGTATCTTTGCGGTGGATACCGTTGTCAACGCAGAAGGTGTCGAGGATGATATTCTGTACCTCGCTGCCCATCTGGAAAGCTATTCCAATCATCCAATCGCAAACTCTATTCGAACAGCCTATGGACAGGAAGTGGACGAGAATAGGGTGAGTCAGATTACCGAGCTACCAGGGCAGGGCATGTCCGGTAGGGTAGATGGCAGACAGCTCTATCTTGGGAATGCTAGATTAATGGAAGTTCAAGGGATTGCTTATCCAGCTATTGACAGCACAGGAACAGTTCTCTATTTGGCAGAGGACAGTCATTTTCTAGGCTATTTCCTTATCACAGACCAAGTGAAGGAGACGAGCATCGAGGCCTTGAAGGATTTACAGGCAGTCGGAATTAAAAAGACGGTTCTCCTTTCAGGCGATCGTCAGGCAGTGGTTGATGAATTTGCACAGCAATTTGCCTTTAATGATGCATTTGGAGATTGCTTGCCTCAGGATAAGGTGAGTACATTTGAGGAAATTCTGACTCAGTCTCAGCAGGCTGTTGCCTTTGTTGGAGATGGGGTGAATGATGCACCGGTTCTTGCTAGGGCAGATGTTGGTATTGCTATGGGAGGGCTAGGTTCGGACGCAGCCATTGAATCAGCAGATGTTGTACTGATGGATGATGACCTTGGAAAACTTCCTCAAGTCATTCGACTGGCAAAAAAGACAGTCAGAATAGCCCAACAAAACATGACCTTGGCTATTGTAGTTAAACTAATTTTCTTGGTTCTAAGTGGATTGGGAATTTCTAATATGTGGGAGGCCATCTTTGCAGATGTTGGTGTAACGCTACTAGCAGTATGGAATGCATTGAGGGTCTTGAGGATAGATACCTCCACTTTGTCAAAGTAAGTGAACTGATGTTAGTATGATTTTATGGACACGTTTTGGTAGAATAGTATCTAACCAAAGGAGATGTCCAAATGAGCCAAAAATATACCAAAGAGTTCAAGGAAACTAGTGTTCAATTACATGAAGCAGGACACGTGGAGTGTGTAGCTTTGCTTCTACGAGCTGATTAAACAAGGATTTAGCAAGTGAAAGTCCTAAAGTAAGGAGTCTAAACATGAAATTCCATGAATTTGGGGATAAGAATTTGCCTTCTATCTTACTGATACATGGTGGTGGCAGTTCTTGGTGGAATTATCTTCGTCAAGCACGAATCTTGTCAGAAGAATACCGTGTTATTCTACCCACTTTGAATGGCCACGGCGAGGAATATCAACTTGATTATGTTTCTACTGAAGATTCTGCTTTGGAGATTCTAGACTATATCAAAGCAAACTGTGGTGGGAAATTGTTAGCAATCGGTGGTGTTTCACTTGGTGGTCAAATTGCCATGGAGCTTTTGTCTTTAGACAGTGAAATTGCTGAGAAGGCCATCATAGACGGAAGCCTCTGTATTCCTCAACCAAGGTTAGCTAAAATCAGCATCTTTCTAGTGTCTCTATTTGGTAAATTGATGTTCAATAAATTCTCTTGTAAACTTCAGTTAAGCATGATGAACAAACTCTATCCTAAACTGGCTTATCCAGAGGAAATAAAAGCTTATTATTTGGAGGATCTGCCAAGGACGCCTATCAAAACAATGGTGACCATTTACAAAACCTATATGGGGCGTTACAAGCTGAAAGATACGATTTCTGCTAGCAAAGCTCAGGTTTTGTATATCTATGGTGAAAAAGAATTAAACTTTGTGAAAGCATCGGCGAAATTATTTCAGCAGTTACATCCAAATACGATTTTGTATGAAGCAAAGCGCTATAATCACGGCTATTTATCAGCTTACCTGCCTCAAGAGTGGGTTGATTTGGTTGAGCCTTTTTTAAAGAAGAAATAAGGAAAAATAAAGATGAATAGAATAGTAGACGATCAGATAACGCTTATTCCTTATTATAGAAATGATGACATCTCCCTTATTTGGTATCAAGATAGTGAGGTTTGCAAACAAGTAGATAATACTGATCAGATTTACAATCTAACAAAACTTCATAAAATGTATGATTACCTAACTTCACATGGTTCTTGCTATTATATCCAATATGAAGGAGTGTTAGTTGGAGATGTGACACTCCTAGATAACTCGGAACTTTCTATAGTTATCAGCAAAGAGTATCAGAATTTACAGATCGGAAGACGATGTGTTTCTGAAATGATACATCTGGCGAAAGAACAAAAAATGCTAAAGGTTTCTGTACAAATATATCCTTTTAATACTCAAAGTCAAAGAATGTTTTTGGCTTTGGGATTTCAGAAAGTAGATGAAGAGTGGTATGAATATAAGTTGATTTAGGATAGTTGTAGATTTCCATATATATTAAGTATGTAACCTGCTGTTTATAAAATAATGTTCATGAAAAAAGATATAAAGGGTACCTACTGTTCCATGGACAAGAGTTTTATTCAGAAATCTAAAAATGAAGAGAACACCAACAGATAATTTTTTGTTGGTGTTCTCTTTATGTGATTTTACAATTATCTCTTTTTTTGTTTACAACAAGTTAATGAAAGCTTTCCCCCATTATAATCTGTTCACACCACTATCAGTTTTTTGAGTTATCTCATCACGAATAAAAGAAAGATTAAAGTTGTACATGAGTAAAACTCTAATGCTTAGCCCTAGCTACTTTCTAAATGAAAATAGAATAAGCCTTTACTAAATTATTTATTCATTTGCCACACACAAAATAACACCCCACAAACTACAACTTGTGGGGCATTTTCTTGTATTAGTTCTTCACTTACAAAATAACATCTGTTTTTTCAACTTTATAGAGGGCTATTCCCATGATTAGGGTCAAGACGAGAAGAATTAAAACAGCAGGGGTCCAAGAGTTAAAGAGTTGTTTACTTGAACCAAACAAGACTGGTCCAAGGGCCGCAAAGATATAGCCTCCGGTTTGGGCTAAGCCTGATAGTTGGGCTGTTTTTTCAGGAGTGCTAGCCTTCATTGAAAAGGCAACCATCATGTAAGGGAATAGGACACTAGCAGAACTTCCGATTAAGAGGTTAAGGACTAACCAATACACAAAACTATCTGTATTGACTAGGAGCATGGCAACTCCGATGAATCCTGCTAGGACGGTAATCACTAGCATCAAATGGCGGTTACGATCAGAAAGTTTAGTGATTAGGCTAGGAACGATCATAGAGAATGGAATACTTGTCAGTGTGAAAACGGAAGCTAGAATTCCGGCATTGGCTTCGCCGACACCAGCTTGAGTGGCCATTGTTGGAAGCCAAGTGATAGTGGTGTAGAAGAAGAGTGACTGTAATCCACCGAAAATCATGATGGCCCAGACTTTGCCGCTCTTATACCAACTGCCTGAGTTTTCGCTAGTAGAAGTATCTTGTTCTAAATAATGATTGTGACGGACATTAGGAAGCCAAACCACAAGAGCCAAGGCACAGACTGCTGTCAATACCCAGACCAAGCCTTGCCATGAGGTTGCCTTAGTGATTGGAACGGCTACCGATGAAGCCACAGCTGTGGACAAGCCCATGGCTGTGATGTAGAGTGTGGTTAAGAATCCTAACTGATTTGGCTCATTAGCCTGAATTAGGCTTGGGAGAAGGACATTGATGAAGGCAATTCCAGCTCCGACTAAAAGCGTTCCCACATAAAGAAGAGGAAGGTTGATGGTACGAAGAGCAGAACCAAGGGTCATCACAATTAAAACACCGAGAAAGAGTCTTTCAATACCAAAGCGTTTGGCCCAGCTGGCCGCAAAAGGCGAGAATATTGCAAAGGTCAAAAGAGGCAGACTTGTCAAGAGACCGAGTGAACTGACCTCAACTCCTAGACCAGAAGCAATGTCTGATAAGACAGTGGACAAGGTTGTGAACGGAGCCCGCAAAACGATCCCTAGAAGAAGGATTCCAGGGATTAGAAAATGTGAATGTTTCTGTTTCATAAAGCATCTCCATGTTTAATAAGGGTATTCAAATTTATAAGCATATGACACTAATGCGTCACTTCCATCTTACCATAAAAGATGGAGGTAATGAAAGCGATTACGCTAGATTGTCGCAAAGAAAAAGAGAGAATCTTTAGTTATAAAATCTTATTCTACTGATTATCTAATAACATCATTTAATTTTAAAAGACCGAACATCTAGTCCAGCCTCTTTTCGATATTTTCTTAAATTTCGTACCCCATAAGGAGTCCGCCTTCTTCGGCATAAAAACTACAAAGTCCAGAAGTAGGAAGGACTTCGATGCTTGCTTGGGCGAATTTTTCACGAATCAATGCAGAGAATTGCTCGATAAATTTGTCATTGTTGCGGTGGGCAATCGTAATATGTCCACCTGTATAACCTGCCTTGATCAGTTCATCAAAGGCAGCTTTGATAGCTTTCTTTTGGCCACGAGCTTTTTGAAGCAACTCAAGGGTACCAGTCTTACTAGCTTCACCGACCATACGGATATTGAGGAGTCCAACAACGGTGCCAACTAGTTTGCTTAGACGACCATTCTTCACCAAATTATCAACTTTGGCTAAAACAAAGAGCAACTTAGTCTTAGATTGGTAAGCTGTGATGGCATCAAGGACTTGGTCAAACTCAAGGCCTTCAGCAACTAAGTGATTGAGTTTACGAACGAGCAGGTCGACCTCGCCCCCAGCTGATAGACTATCAATGACGTGAATCTTGGTATCAGGATGCTCTTCCAGATAAATTTTCTTAGCAATTTCAGCACTATTATAGCTCCCAGAAAGGGTTCCGGTAATCGTCACAACGATGATATTGTCCGCCCCTTCAAAGGACTTCATGTAGTCATCAGGACTTGGACAAGCAGATTTGGAAGCAGTTGTAGTTGCATACATCTCCTCCATCATTTGATCAATATTGAGTTGGGCATCATCCCTGTAAATGGTTTCGCCCACTTGGATAGTCAAAGGGACACTGACAAACTCCGTATCTGGTGCCAGATTGTCTAAAGAACGGTAGTCACAGCCTGAATCCGCAATAATTTTCCATTTCATAGGTTATACCTCATATCTGCATAATGTACATTGACAAGTGTTTTGTCTTCTTTTACAATTTTATCATGAAGTGCATTGCTATCATAGTAGATCTCATCAGGTGTGACAGATAGAAAGTGAATGTTATGGCAGAAAGAAAAATCTCAGAGAAATCCTTGGAAAATCTGAAACGATTTAACCAAGAAAACAAGGCAATTACACGAGAATCCATCGAAATTTCTCTCCTGCAATTGTTGGAGAAAAAAGACTTGAAAAAGATTACCATATCAGAACTGGTTGAGCGTGCAGGTGTATCCCGTGCTGCCTTTTATCGTAATTATGGGTCCAAGGAAGAGATTTTGAAGTCTATTTTTGAGTCTAGCATTGCAAAGATTACTAAGTCTTTGGACGGCTATAATCTCAAGACGGATCTTTACCAAGTCTGGGTTTATCTCCTTAAGGAAGTCAAAAAAGAAGCCAAAATCATCAGTCTTGCCATTGATTATAATTTTGAGCAGGTTTTGACCAAGGCAGTTTATGATTTTTTGGAAAAACGAAATGGTAGCTCATCAAATGGTGCCGGTAGTTACCTCAATTCCTTTTGGAGCTCAGCTATTGTCTCAGTGATTTCCAAATGGGTCAAGGATGGCATGAAGACCCCAGCTGAAAAGATTGCCAAACTTGGTCTTCCGCTTTTTCCACATAAAAAGAAGTAGTAATCGCTAAGAGATGGTTTCTAAGTAAACTGCACCTCCATAACTAGTTCAAATGAATAGATAGAACTGTGCACAGATGATACAGAGGACATGAAAGATGATCGAAGAACGAATTCTTGCTGCTAAGCAGTATGTTAAAACCTTATTTGCTGATCGAGCAGATGTCCATGATGTGGCGCATACCCTCCGCGTTTATACCAATGCTATCAGAATTGCACAAGCAGAAGGTCCATGTGATCTGGAGATAGTGGGCTTGTCAGCTCTTCTTCACGATGCTGATGATAAATTGTTCCATACAGAGAATAATGCGAATGCTCGCATGTTTCTAGAAGAGATTGGTACTCCTAAAAACCAAATCGAGCAGATTTGTCGGGTTATCAATGCTGTTTCTTTCAGCAAAAATCGTGGGAAACATCCAGAAACTTTAGAAGGCAAGATTGTTCAGGATGCAGACCGCCTGGATGCGATAGGAGCTTTAGGAATTGCGCGAACTTTTTCCTATGGTGGTCACAAAGGGAGGTCCCTCACTGATACCGTCCAACATTTCCATGACAAGTTGCTTCTCTTAAAAGATGAAATGAACACGGATACTGCCAAACAAATGGCAGAAAGTCGCCATCAATTTTTAATCACCTTTCTAAATGAACTAGAGAAGGAATTGGACTGAGTAAAATATTGAAATGAACTTTCATAAAAGGCTCATTTGAAAGGAAGATATGCTAAATCGACTAATAAGGAAACCCATTTTAAGTTGTTCGCTGATTTTTATCGTCTGCTCTCTAGCTAGGCTCTTTGAATATTTCTATATGAGGACAGATGAAACTTTCTTATCTGAGAACTTTTTACACAAGCTTTTTGGAATACTTTTATTGTGGGGAATTCTTTCAATTTGCAAATTAAGATGGAAAGATATTGGTTTCAGTCCCGACGGCATCGTAAGTGGTATAGGAAAGGGGCTACTCTTTGGCTTAGTGTGTTCCATCTTTGCATATGCCATTGAAAGTTTTACCCTCTTTTTTCTTCATGGCAATGTTCACTTATCGTTTTACGCCAGTGGTTTTTCCTTAACAAACGAAAAAGGATCACAAGCAGGCATCTTGTTTATCATGTTAAATGTGTTATTTAACCTGATAAACGTTTGGATGGAAGAAGGAGTTTTTCGCGGCCTTTTCACAAAAATTCTTGAAGGGATTTCTTACCGCAAGAGTCTATTCTTTATAGCCTTCCTATTTGGAATATGGCACTTGGCAATGCCCTTAAGAGATTATCTTCAAGGAGAATCTTCCCTCACAAATCTTATTGTTATGGGAATTGGTTATGTCATCCTAGCAGGAATGATGAGTATCAAATGGTCTTTACTTTACAAAATGACTGGTTCCTTGTGGCTAGGACTAGGAGATCATCTTTTCAACAATCTTGCTTCAAATCTTGTCCATGTGGTTTCTAATTCTGATGTGGATAGTTTGCAGATTGTGAGAATACTGCTGTGGCAGTTGATGGCGTTTTCTTTAGTGTTGTGGGGTTATCAAAGAACTAACAAGAAAAACTGATAGTCAATCCCTTACTACTACAACTAATAGGAGGTTCAGTATGCCAATTTATGAATTTTGTGCAGAGAATGTCACTCTCTTAGAAAAAGCCTTTAAAGCTGGTGCTCAACGCGTAGAGTTGTGTGATAACCTGGCTGTCGGAGGCACGACGCCTTCTTATGGTGTCATAAAGGCAGCCGTTGAGTTGGCCAAGGATTATAAGGCTAAGGTGATAGTAATGATCCGTCCACGAGGGGGAGACTTTGTCTATGGCCAGCAGGAATTAGCTATCATGCTAGAAGATATCAAGTGTGCGCGTGAGTTGGGTGTTGACGGCTTTGCACTAGGTGCCCTGACTTCAGAAAACCAACTCGATACAGAAGCTCTAAAGACCTTGCTAGATGCAGGTCGAGGCTTAGAGGTCACCATGCATATGGCCTTTGACCAAATCCCTAAAGCAGCTCAGCCTAGTGCTATTCAGTGGCTTAAGGACCACGGTGTGACGCGTCTTCTTACCCGTGCTGGAACTCCTGAGACTGCTCTAGACTTACGCTTGAAACGTTATGCAGAATTGGTTCAGCTAGCAGAAGGTCAGTTGGAGATTTTAGCCGGTGGTGGTATCTCCCTGGCTAATCGTGACCAATTTCTTGCCATACCTGATCTTGAGCAAGTTCATGGAACACGTGTCGTCTTTTAGATTTACAATGGAACCAGCTTCTTGGCTCGGTTTCTTTTGATTTTTGTGCAATGCGAGGCACTTTGCTTTTCTAGTCATTCTTTGGTAAGCTATTACTATAGCATAAAAAAAATTGGGGGATGTATGTTAGATAATTTGTTAAAAAAGAATCCTATCTTGGGTGTCATTATTTATCCGTTATTAGGGCTAGGAGCTATTTGGCTTGGTCACTATTACTCACAGAGCCTTTCGCTATTGGAAAAAACGGGTGGTCAGATTAAGGTTAATACTTTTGTTTACATTGCTTATCAATTAGGTGGGACCAAACTCGTCATGGGGTTCTTTATTCTTTTAGCGCTTTTCTTTTTCTATCTGGGCTATACTTATCTAAAAAAACTTGTCAATACTCAGAAATAAGGATCAAGTTTATACACTAACTGCGGCTACTTGCTTGCAGTTTTTTCTTTTCTACAAGTCAACTAGAATCCCCAATTTATGCTACAATGAAACTATTACGCTTCAAAAAGGAGATGAGATGAAAGCAGAAGAATGGTTAACCTATTTTATAAAGATTTATGGACGTCGCCCAAAGATGACAGAGGTCGACGAGGCGATACAAAATGGTAGTCTCTTGGCTAATCGAGCAGAAGTAGAGAGCTTATTGTTAGCATCTAAGAAGAGCTTTTGGCAAACCTTAAGTCAGTATGTTGTGACTCATAAGGTCGCAGCGTCAGTTCTTGCAGTTTCTTGTATGACGCTTCTTGGTGGTGGTGCCATTTTTGCTTGGCATTCCCTTCATTCACAAGCTCAACAAACGTCATCCCTTGCGGTATCTTCGTCAAGCAGTCAGACAGGTCAAAAGTCTGGCTCAGACAAGTCCAAGCAATCGAGTTCCAGAGCTTCTGAGCCGTCTTCAAACTCTAGTTCTCAAAGTCAGAATGCCTCATCAGAAGCTAAAATGCCTGCCATGGATGTGGATGCTATTCGAAATGGTGATTTTTCAAGCATCGAAGGTGACTGGGTTTCTGACGGTGGTCATGTTGTGACCATTACCAAGTCAGGGCTCACAAAGTCTGAAGAGACAGGAAGTACTGATGGCAAGACTGTCGTTAAAGATTTCAACGGTCAGCCAATGTTTTATTTTGCGGACAATGGTCCAGGACATGGGGTCAATCCTTTTGTACCTGTGCCGGCCAACCAAGCGGCACCGTCTCCGGACAATTCTCTCAAAGACACAGATCGTCTGGTTCAAATTCCAGAATCTGCTGGGCCAGGAGTCGTTTACACATCGTATTATAGAGTGAAAAGCAAGAGCCAGTCCAGTCAATCCAGCCAGACCAATACGACAGCCCTTTGGAATAGTGACAAGGCAGCCAAGCTTGCTAGTTACATGGTAGAGTTTGGCCACAAGATGAATCAAGAAAGTTATAGAAGGCTAACACCTAACGGAAGTGATGATTTCTTTGGTGCCATGTCTTTTGCCAAAAATAACCGCATCATTGTAGGTGAAAAGACAGAACAAAATGCCCCAATGACCAACCAACAAAAGGTAGACGTTGCCTTTTCCGACGATGGTAAAGGGACAGCGGACTATCTCATCGTGGACAGTTACGGGTATTCAGGTTCTGCCATGATTCTCTACCATTTCACCATCCATAAGGGTCAACCAGTGGTCCTAGTTTCCATGCAAAATCAGGGAAATCCTGAAAACATGTATTACATGTACCCTACCAATAATAAGGACATTCAAGAAGCCTTTGCCAATATTGTGAATGACAAGTAAAGGTTTGAGAGGTTTGAAAGAAAAATTTTTACGTCTTAAAAATACAATATAAGTGAACAAAAGATTTTCTATGTTCCAAATCTGTTTATTTACTATTTAAATTATATAAAAGAGCCAGCCTAAAGTTTAGACTGGCTTTTCCTATTATAAAATAACTTAGTTATTCATCTTTTCGCTTTTCTGTCATCAGAGCTAATGGAGTACATATCAATACAATGGTTGCTCCTACAATAAATACATTATCAAATGCCCTGCTTAACTGCTCATTTTTTTCTTTAACAATGACTTTAAGAGCAGATGCTAATTCATCCTTTTGAGCTAATAATTTAATAGCTGTACCAACTTTAGCTTGGCCTCCAGATATAGTTTTTAAACTGCTTGATAACTGAGAGACACTTGAACTAACAGTTTCAACTCCATTGATCAATAACTGATTTGCATCATAAATCTTTCTATAATTGCTCCCCTTTTTAGGTTCTGGAAGATTATCTGTTTTTTGAGCAGCTGTTTTGATTGTATCGACCATATTACTTTGTTTGGTTGAAATACTATTACTATTCTTAGTCGTATCGAAGTTTTTTGCAATTTCCTTCTTAGCAACTTTTTTTACGTCTGTTGATAAAACCCGTTTTTCAATTTGGTTATACGCTGTTTCCTTAATTTGTGTTTTAGCAATATTGACATTACTATTTAAAATGGTAACGAGGAGAGCCATACCAATGGCCTGTCCAACATATCTAGAAGCGTTAACGATACCTGACCCAATTCCAGCCTTATTAATTGGTAAATATTTTACTGATGATGTTAAGGACATTGCCATAAATCCTAGTCCTAAACCAATAATTACATTACAACAAGCGATGATGCTTTGCGAAGTATTATACTGAACAAGACTAAGCATAAATAATCCACCTGCTGTAATAACTAAACCGATACTAATGAGCAATCTTGCGCTAATTTTTTGGTACATCTTAGTTGCTAACGGCATACCTACTACGATAGCTAAAGAAGTAGGAATAATAAGATATGCTGAATGCAAAGCAGAATAGTTGCGAACATTTTGCAAGAAATAGTTTAAGATCAATGAAGGTACGATAATCGCAAATCCAAAAATCATATAAATAAGACTTGAAGATGTAAATGTACTTTCCTTGAATAATTTTAAGTCAATGATAGGTGATTTTACTCTTCTTTCGGTTAAAAAAAGGAAAAATAGGCCAACAACACTAATAATAAAACTAGCTATGATGGTTTGTGAACCCCAACCATACTCGTGACCTTCTAATAAACCAAATATAAGTCCACCTAAAGTACAAGTAAGAAAAATCATACCTAACCAGTCAATATTCTTTGAAATCGTTAAATCGTATGATTCTTTTGTTCCCACTAGAATCATCAAGAATGCAAAGATAGCGATTGGAACATTAATACCAAAAATCCAATGATATGTTGTCCAATGGACAATTAAACCACCAATTACTGGTCCTCCTGCTGCAGCTAAGGCACTGAAGGCCCCCATAATAGCGGTAATACGGCTGGTATTCTCTTTCCCAAATAGTTCAATTCCCATGGGGAGAACAATTGGAGTTAATATGGCACCTCCAATTCCTTGGAAGAACCGAAAAATAATTAAGAGTAATAATGAATCAGCCATCATGCAGGCGAATGAGAAAATGCCAAATATTACCACACCAATTAGCATAACCAATTTTCTACCGTAGATATCAGCGAGTTTTGAAACAGTAATAATAAATACAGACATTGCTAAAACATAGATTGTTGCTACCCAACTTGTATCGGTCAATCCCGTATGTAAGTCTTCCATAATATCTGGTAGGGCAATATTAACAATCGTGGCATCTAAAGCTCCCATAAAGAGTGCTAAAACTAGCCCTAAAAATCCTAGAATTTTTCTTGATTTTGTCATTAAATTCTATTCCCTTCATTAATTATTTTGTTAAATGATTAATGATGCATCAATTATCTTAGTGAACATAAAACAGTCTTTTTTAACTTTTATAATTCACATAAAAAGAATATAATAATACCCATATATTGACCATGACAACATCAAACAATATGTTTAATTAAGGAAAAAATGACAAAGAAAAGAAAGACTAATAGCGTTACTAACCTCAAGGCTGCTTTGATAGACCTCCTACTTGAAATGGAGTACTCAAAAATAACCATTGGAAATATAACTCAGAGAGCAAATGTGAGTAGGGGAACATTTTACCAACATTTTCTTGATAAGGATGATTTAGCTTATTCTATCGGAACAGAGACGATGCAAAGATTTTGGGAGATTTTAGCTCAAGGAAATTTAGATAAAGAGGACATGCTTTTAAAGGCTCTACTATTAATTAAAAATGACTATAAACATTTTAAAGCAATTTCAAAAGCACCTCACGTTCAATTTAAAGATAAGGTTCAACAACTAATTTGCGATTTAATAAATAACAACAAAACTATTAGAGAAAAAATCAAGAAAAACACGAAGATTTCAGATGAAATTGTGATAAAAGCCTTCTCCGCATCTTTTGAAACCATTATTTCTTTCTGGATTGATAATGATTTATCGGAAAGTCCTGAGAAAGTTGTAGATAATATAATAAAAATTGAACAACTATTTTGGAAATAATAAAGAATAGAGAAAAAATGATAACATTCCATAGTCTTCAAATGGTGTGAGGCTATACTGAGACTTTACGCTGTGATAAAAACGCCTGAAAGATTGGGATTTCAGGCGTTCGGAATTTTTGAGACTTAGGCTCAAAAATTAGCCATGGAACTTTGAAGAAGTTCGCTGGCGTCCGTTATCACCTAAGGAAAGTCTCAAGTAAAAGACTTCGTACTCAATCTAAAGCCTTGGCAACAAGGCTTTTTTCTTGTGAAAAAGTGTCTTGAGAATGAGTAGGCAGCAAAATCTGGTATAATGAAGCCAAGGAGGCGCCTATGAAATATTTGAAAAAACAGACGCTAATACTTCTATCTATCGCTAGCCTATTACTCGTTGGTTTAGCAGTTTTTGCACATATCCACAAAAAGGTGGAGAAACCAAGCTATTCCAACCTTAATAGCAAGGCCAGTCTTAATGAGGTGCGTTCCATTCTCTCGAAACATTTGGACAAGGGGAGTGTGGCTAACTTTATCAATCTGGTTAGGGATTACAATGATACCGTGGGTTCTGTTGGACTTTCTGGGGATTTTGCACCATTTAGCAAAACAGACTATGATGTGGAAAAAATCAGTAGCCTGTGGACAGCCAAGCATGGTGACTTTATCGGTACCAACTGTCGTATTAACACCTATACGCTACTGAAAGGCAAAATCAAGATTCCACAAGTCAAAAGTGATAGTGAGCTCCTTTTCCAAGATAAGGACGCTATTGACAAGGGTAAGCTCTTTGATGCCAAGGATCAGGAAAATTTTGAGATTCTTTTTTCAAGGGTCAAGACTGAAGCCACCCAAGATGTCAAGGTTCACGCCAAGCATATGGAGGATTACTACAAGCAATTCACCTTTGATGACAAGGCACGCATGCTGTCGGTTGTTGTCCACGATAATCTAGATGGCGATTCCCTTTTTGTCGGTCACGTCGGAGTCTTGGTACCTACGACAGATGGTTACTTATTTGTCGAAAAATTGACCTTCGAAGAGCCTTACCAAGCTATAAAATTTGACAGTAAGAAAGATTGCTATAAGTATCTCACAACCAAGTACAAGGACTATACTGGACCAGGTCTAGCCAAACCCTTTATTATGGACAATGACAAATGGGTGGATATGGACTAGCTTAACGTGAGAAGAAGGTTTTAAATAGGGAAGAAAAAGGAAGCAAGATATGAAAAGAAAACGAGCCTTGTTGCTTTATCTGGTGGGGACCCTTGGACAGATCTTACTGGTCAGTCTCCTAGTTTGGCTGCTAAGAGCAGGAGGAGTTAGGGTTGATTATGGAACTCCAATTGGCCTCTTTACCCTTATCTTAGGTGGCTTGTCATCAGCTATTTGGGGAGGCTATGTTAGCATCCGCTATCATCACTCCAGTTTTAAACAACTTATCAGAGATTTTTTCCAAGTCAAACAGCCTCTTAGTAACTATTTCTTAGTCCTCATTTTTCTAGGTTTGGATTTCTTACCACTGGTCTTGAGTGGAGGGTTGATTACTCAGGCTTGGTATCTCCCCATTATCTTATTTTGCAAAGCCCTTGTCTTTGGTGGTATCGAAGAAATCGGTTGGCGCTATTTTTTCCAGCCTGCCTTACAAGAAAAGTTGACCTATCTAGTGTCCACACTTTGTACCTTTGTAGCCTGGTCACTATGGCATTTGCTCTATTTTTACATTGATGGGTCTATGTCCACGATTCATTTATTGCCATTTTTGCTAGGTTTATTAAGCAACTGTTTTATCTTATCCGCCATTTATACAAACACCAGAAGCCTTTGGCTTTGTGTGATGACACATGCGCTTATCAATGCTTTATCGCAACTGTCATCAGCGGAGAGCCTTTGGTTGTCCCTTGTGATTAAGGTGTTGATAATTCTTCTTGCCATGAAAATTGCTAGTAGCAGTACGGAGAAAGTGAAATCCTAAGCTGGCTTGATTTTCATTGCTTCAGTTAGTTATAATTCCCAAGAGTAGTTCAATGACTGCTCTTTTTTTCCACTCAAATGACCTTGCCCATCTTTTTGAGGCATGTTATACTAGAAGAGTATTGTCAAAATTTTCTGACATTACAGGTGGAAAGGAGGTGCTAATGCCTTTTAAAAAAACAAAACACCTTGTTTTTTCCCGCTACCTAAGCCTGCTCTGTTTGCTTCTAGTTTTACTAGTAGCGTCAGTTTTTGTAGCAGTGTCTTTAGGGGCGGTCACTATAGATATAGGTGATACCTATGGTGTCATCTTCAGTAAATTGGGGCTTCCGATTGCCAGTCATAGCATAGCCAAGCCACTTGAAGCTATTATCTGGAATATGCGAGTTCCTAGGGTTCTCCTAGGGTTAATAGTTGGTGCAGGTCTTTCCATGTCTGGGAGTGTCATGCAGTCAACGGTTAATAATCCGATTGCCGAGCCCTATATTTTGGGAATCTCGGCAGGGGCAACTTTTGGAGCAACCTTGGCCATCATTTTAGGCCTTAAAGCTGTGGTAGGCTTGGGTGCCTTTGTGGGGGCTATCCTAGCGACGGTTCTTGTCTTAATCATTGCCTCTATGCAGGGGAGAGTGACCACATCTGGCCTGATTTTATCTGGAACGGTTGTCAATGCCCTCTTTATTGCCTTTGCCAATTTTATAATCTCTATTGGAGCGACTGCAGACAGTGTCATGACCATTAAGTTTTGGACCATGGGTTCATTGACAGGAACATCTTGGTCAGATTTGCTGCTTCCAGCAGTAGTAGTTGGTTTGGCCTTTCTTTTTTTCTCAACTCAGTATCGTGTCTTCAATGCCATGATGATGGGAGATGAAGCAGCTTTGACTTTAGGGATTCCACTTAAACTCTACTGGTATCTTTACATTGCCCTTGTTGCGGTCATAACGGCTGTCTTGGTTGCTAGCTGTGGGATTATTGGCTTTGTCGGCTTGATTACCCCTCATATTGCTAGAAGTTTAGTCGGAACTAACTATCGTAAGCTTTTTCCAGTGGCAACTCTCTTAGGTTCCTTGTTTGTGGTTTGGGCAGATGTCTTGGCGAGAATCCTCGTCAAAAATGCAGAGCTACCTATCGGTATCTTTACAGCCTTAGTTGGCGCACCTTTCTTTATTTATATTGTGACTAGAAATCGTAGAAAGGTGGTTTAGACTTATGGATGTAAAGTGTAAGGATATTCATTATTCGATTGGAGAGAAAAAAATCCTAAACGGTGTCTCTCTAGAGGTTGAAGGTGGGCAATTCCAGACCATACTAGGACCAAATGGGAGTGGGAAATCAACCTTGCTCAAAACCATTTACCGCCAGTTGAAACCAGATAGCGGTCAGATTTTACTTGATGGAAAAAGCCTAGATCAGATAAGCCTAAAGGAAACTGCAAAAGAAATGGCCGTTGTGACACAGTTTAACACCCTTCAATTTGATTGCACGGTGGAAGAAATTGTCATGCTTGGCCGAACGCCCCATCTTTCCTTTCTACAAAAAGAATCGGAGCAGGACCACTTGCTCGTCCAGGATGCCCTAGACAAGGTTGGCATGTCTGAAAAGAAGACACGCTATTATTCGTCCTTATCAGGTGGCGAAAAACAAAGAGTTATCCTAGCGCGTGCTTTGGCTCAGGAACCCAAACTCCTTTTATTGGATGAGCCTACCAACCATTTGGATATTAAGTATCAGTTGGAGATGTTGGCTCTGGTCAAGGAACTCGGCATTAATGTTCTTGCAGTTCTCCACGATATTCAATTGGCCTGTCGTTTTTCAGATTATATCTACTTAATGAAAGGGGGTGAGATTGTTGCCCAAGGTGTCCCAAGGGATGCCGTAACCCCACAATCCTTGCAGGCGGTTTATGATGTTCACAGTCGTATTACCTGGACGGATGACCAGCAGGCAATGATTCAGTATTTATAAGCCTAGGAAAGGAAGGCCTTATGAACAAGAAAACTTTTGGTATCGCATTAATCGCTGCAGCAGTCCTCACATTGACAGCATGCAGTTCTACATATAAAAACAGCACATCATCGTCATCAGCAGCAAAAGAAACGGTGAAAAAGACTAACTCAGAAACCCAGTATCCTTTGACCGTCAAAACTTATGATGATCAAGGAACTGAGCTAGATCAAGTCTTCAAAAAGGCACCAGAAAAGGTTATCACAAACAACCTTTCATCAACGGAAATCTTGATTGAGCTTGGTTTAAAAGACAAGATTGTCGGTATGCTTAACCCTGACAATGAAGTAACCGATAAATATAAGGAAGACATTGCCTCAATCCCACATATCGGTGATAAGAAGACCATCTCTCAAGAAGCCATCTTGGCTTACGGACCTGATGCCCTTATTGGTCGTAACATGATGTTCTCAGACAAATCAATGGGAACCATCAGCACGTGGAACAGCAACGACATTCCCGTCTATACGCAAAAAGCTTCTGTTTCAACAACCAAACAAGATTTGAATAATATTATCGAAGATGTTAAAAATATTGGTGACATTTTCAACGTTCAAGACAAGGCAGACAAGTATGCAGGACAACTCCAAAAGCGTATCGACGCCGTTAAAAAGAAAAACAAGTCTTCTGACAAAGACTTGAAGAAGGCTCTGATCATGTGTGCCTACAACGATGAGACCTTTGGAACTTACAAATCTGCCCTTCAAGAAAGTATGCTTAATCAGCTTGGCTATACCAATGTTGCGACAGGAACATCAGATTTGACTCTGGAAAATCTCGTGTCTATGGAACCAGAATTGATTATCTATGTAACTAGTGACCGTAATAAGGCCATGGACAAGGATGCTACAGACAAGATGGAAAAGAACGCTGTTCTTGAAAATGTACCAGCCGTTAAAAACAAGAAAATCATGACTATTTCTTATGATGAGCTTATGGATTACGGTCCATCTGTGATTGATTCTCTTGAGAAGGTTAATGACTTTGTTAATAAATAAAGACTTTGTCTGCCATGGCATTCGAGTGACGATTGCCCTTCCTGAGTCTTATGATGCTACTAAGACTTATCCAGCTGTTTTTCTGAACGATGGACAACTGGATTATCTGGGAAAACTAGCGGATTCTGTTATCCTGGTAGGCCTTGAGCCCAAGAATCGCTTGGATGATTTTACACCTTGGTATGCTCAGGCTTTGAGACCTGGAAGTCCTGATTTTGGTGGTAAGCTAGCCAGCTATCATGACCATCTATTTGGCCATATTTTAAATAGCATCCAAGAGGAGTTTAGACTGGATGAAAGTCGTATGGCTTACGGAGGCTACTCGCTGGGTGGACTGGCTGCTATCCACAGTCTTTATAGCAGTGATAAGATGCCTTTTATCTTTTCCATTTGTGGATCCTTTTGGTATCCAGATTTTGTAGATTACTGCCAATCCCATCAGCTTCTTAATAAGTCTTGCTCGGTCTATTTATGTAACGGTTTGACCGAAGGGGCTAATCATAAGAATAGACTGGTCAAGGCTCCTAGTTATGCCAAAGAAGTACATGAACGCATCAAAAAACAGTGCTTGTCCACTTATTCAGCACTTGACCCTTACGGTCATCATGACCATCTCCAAGAAAGATATGATGCTTTTTCGGACTGGTTGATTGAAGAGTGGAAACTCTGAAATGCTGCTATTGGTGATTGAGTAGAAAAGAGAGAAGAAAAGTAGTGAAGAAAATTCCGACGATGGAATCTCTTCACTACTTTTTGTTATGCTCGAAAACTACCATCACAGTTGATGCTTCCGAAAAGTTTTTAGACATGAATCAAAAAACGCCTTAACTCCGTATATTAAAAGTAATTTACTTACCTTTGACTTATATCCTAACTTCAAAAAGGACAAGACTATTATTGTTGCTGATGCAGTAACTTATATAATTTAAAACTTTTTTGTTGGTGAAGTAGAAGGGAAAAAACTATACTTTGGTGCCTGAGAACACTTCGATATGGTTCCCTAGTATTTTTATATCTACTGGAAGATTATCCGATTTGTCTCCATCAACATCTGACTCTAACTCAACCTCTGAAGAAATCCTAATATTACGCGCTTTGATATATTCGATATTATCGTTACCTACTAGATCCCCTTTTAACAAATCTGGGATAGTCGATAATTTAGAAATGATGGATGCATCTTTTAAAATCAAGATATTTCCATATCCATCTGTATTTTCATCAAATAGTTTTTTGTCTGCATAGTAATTAGATAGAAGAACTAGGACCTGACTAGCTTCACCTTCATAATTGCCATTTTCGCTTTCAATACGAACATTAAATATATCGTCTTCCACAACGGACTTCATCGTATTGATTGCATATGCAAAGATACCGTACTTTGTTTTATCTTCAATATCAACGTTATGAATAGCTTCTGGTAAAGATCCAACACTAAAAATATAGCCAAAATAATTTTGATTAGCTTTTCCAACATCAATGGTTTTAGTAAAATTGAAATCAAGTTCTTCAATCGCTTGATCAATACTTTGGTTGATTTCTAATAGCTTAGTGATTAAATTACCAGTTCCACCAGGAATAATCCCAAGTTTTGGAATGTGATTTTTTTCAGCAATCCCTGAAATAACCTCATTTACAGTACCGTCTCCACCAAAAACAATTACTGCATCATATTTTTCTTTAGAGGCTTTTTCAGCAAATTGAGTTGCATCTTTGGCTTTTTGCGTAATCTTAGTTTCAACATAATCAAAATACTCTTTAGCCTTATTCTCCAAGCTCTCTTTATAATCTAATGCTGTTTCTCCTCCAGAAGTTGGATTAATAATTATCATTACTTTTTTCATTGATATTTTCTCCTATGGACTACTAGTGACAATACTTTTCAACGGTTTCTTATGCTTATCAAATTAATATCTCACATTACTTGTTGTTATTTGGGGATTCTTTTTACTTATCCTTTTCTATTTGTTGAAGATCATCATCGTTTTTATATTGAATGATGTAGTCGACTAATTCTTTTTCAGTTAATCTATCATTTGTTAATTGTGAAACCTGAATCGAGATATTTTTCAAACCATATTCATTTTGTTTGTTAATGATACCTTGTAACTCAGCTTCTGAAAGATATTTACCTGAAATGGTTAGCTTTAGTGTATTGTTTTCTTTACTATATTTCTTTTTCAAAATAGTATGGTTTTCAAATTGATCAGATAGATAATTATTGATAGACTCATTGATTAGCGTATCTCTAACTAAGGTAGTTGCAGAAGCTAAACTTGGAATAATAAGAACAAGCGAGACTAGAATTAATATTTTTCGCATTTTAGAGGCTTTACGATTATGTTTAACATAAGGATTATTAACCATCATCACATTAGTGCCAATATATGTAGCAATCATAATAAAACTGCAGTTAATGGAGAACAAATATGACGCCCCTATCATATACTCAAGATTTCCTGTGGCAATAGAATACCCCACGGTACAAACGGGTGGCATAAGAGCAGTTGCAATGGCGACACCAGGAACAATGTTATTAGCTTCTTTCTTTCGTGCTCCAATAATGCCGGCTAATCCACCGACGAATGCTATTACAACGTCCCAAATTGTGGGCGAAGTTCTAGCAATAATTTCCGTACTTGCGTAAGAAATGGGCGAAAGTAAAAAATAAAGTGTAGAGGCTAAAAGGCTTACTGCAACTTGAATAAAAAGAACTTTAAACGATTTTTTGAGAAGTTTTGTATCTAATATTGCTAACGCAAAACCTACTCCAAGGATAGGTGTCATCAATGGAGAAATCAACATTGCCCCTATGATTGTTGGAATAGAATTCATATTCAAACCAATAGATGCAATCAATATCGCACACAATAAAGTGGTTAAGTCACTTTTTGATAAATCTAAATCCTCATAGATTTTGTCCCTAAATTCTATTAGAGAATAAAGTTTACCATCCTTCAAAACTTTTTCCATAACAGTACTTCCTTTTTGTTACTATAGTCAACTTTTTAAGCTCACTCTTTGACGACGTATCTAAATCATTGGCCATTATTATTGTAACTTCTTTACCTGGGTGTGTTTTATATTCTACTTTCAATTTGTAATCAATTCACTACTCCATATTAATTTTAAATTCCTACTGAAAGTGATGTAGTGTTTGGTGTATTATTTATACTATTTTGTTAGATACTTACCATTTAAAGAAAAATGTGTAAGGGTTTACATGTCTCAATTATACATTTTATTTTTACTTTCGTCACTCGAACGTCTTAGGGCTATTTTTTTTGTGGCTAAAATGCTAATCAATCATATGAATGTACCAGTTTAATCAAACTTTTTATTCATAAATCAATCCATTTAGAGGAAGTCCTAATAATAGTAGAAGTATGTGTAGATTTTTAACAAAAAAATGAGATAAGAGAAATTGTAAAACTATGCAAGCGATTGCAAAAGCCCAGGATGGTTTTCATGTCTATTTTTGTGTAAGCGCAAACATTTTCATTGACTTATCAATTTGATTACCTTATACTGTTATTAACAGGTATATACTAACATTAATCTTATGATTGTTAAGATTAATATAAAAAATGTTTTAGCTAAAATGTAACTCTTTAGATGGTTTGATTTTCCAAACAATCTAACTTTCCTCTATTTAGAAAGGGGGAGACATTATGCTTTGGGCTATTATTGTCGGAGGCTTTATAGGTTTTATTGCTGGTGGAATCACTAAAAAGGGAGGTTCCATGGGAATAATTGCCAATATCTTTGCAGGTTTAATTGGTTCATCTGTTGGACAGTCACTCTTCGGTTCTTGGGGACCTAGACTAGCTGGAATGGCCTTAGTTCCATCAATTTTAGGGGCAGTTATTGTTGTTGCAGTAGTATCATTTTTCTTAGGAAAAAAAGAATAATTTTCAATATTTCGATAGGAAGACTACAATCAACTAGCAAACTTAGTGCCGATAAATTAAAAAAGTGGTAAACATGGACTAGCTAATGCTTTATCAGCAAATAAAGATAACGTTAGTGAGGGTGTTCAAGCTGTTTATGACTCGACTTCAACACAAAAGCTATAATTTAACTTATCTTGTTATACTTAAAAATTTGAATGTATTGTTTAAGAGCGTTCATATTTAAAAATCTTTATGTCCAAAGGAGGATAAAATTATGTCAGTAGAAGAAAAACTCAACCAAGCTAAAGGCGCTATTAAAGAAGGTTTCGGAAAAGTAACTGGTGATAAAAAAACAGAAAAAGAGGGTGCTACTGAAAAAGCAGTCTCAAAAGTGAAAGAAGTTGCCGAAGATGCCAAAGATGCTGTTGAAGGAGCTATCGAAGGTGTGAAAAATATGATTAAAAAGGACGATAAATAATTAAATAGTCAGTTGATTTTTCACATAAAAGCTACAAAAGCTACTCTACAAAAAAATAGAGTTGTCATATTCTACTCCTAATTACTCACTTATAAGATTACTTTCAAAATAACTACAAATCGATATTCTTATAATATTATTCAGTTGAAAAATCAACTTTCTTTAGATTAATTCAAATTCCTTTTTAACTCCATATACATATTCTTTCTAATAGTAAAAGCACTCTAATTTCTATAGTTTTATCCAAGCTATAGAGGCTAGAGTGTTTTTTATAACATTTTGAAGAATTATTTAATGATTGGGGGAGATTTGTATTTTTCTAGTTTTTATACAAATCAGCAAAGTATAAGTGCTAACATCATCCCGATTAGAGAATGGCAAACGTTTGCATTGCTTGTGAATGTTTTCACCACCAAAACATCACATTTTCAGTGAATTACTTGATTTTCATAAGTATTAGTTTTATAATTGAAGCATAGAAAGCGCTTTCAAAAACATCTCCGAGTTTTTGTCCTACTTGAAGTGGTTCGGCTAACAGCCGACTTCCATTCTAGAAAGGAGTATTGTTTTGAGTCAATGTGATATTCTCATTATAGGGGCAGGTCCTGGTGGTTATGTTGCTGCTGAAGAAGCTGCCCGTTTAGGTAAAAAGGTAATTGTCATTGAGAAAAACTCCATAGGTGGCACCTGTTTGAACGTTGGCTGTATCCCATCCAAAGCCTATCTTGAACATGCTCATTGGCTATTAGCTGCTAAAGAAGCCTCTCAGTATGGAGTAACAGTTTTAAATGATAATCTTGATTTTCAAAAACTTGTTGCTCGCAAAGATCAAGTCGTAGCAACACTACAGTCTGGTATTCAATCAAGTTTTAAACAATTAGGTATCACCTATATTGAAGGTGAGGCAGCTTATATTTCTGATAAAACCTTCCAAGTTAATGGTGAAAGAGTCTCAGGTAAGTCTGTTATTTTGGCGACGGGTAGTCATCCATTTATTCCTCCAATTCCTGGTATTAACGATGTTGACTACTTGACAACAGATAACTTTTTCAACTTAAAGGAACTTCCTCAACGTTTAATTATCATTGGTGGAGGTATTATTTCCGTTGAGTTAGCTTTTGCCATGGCTCCACTTGGTGTGGATGTGACAGTGATAGAGGTTGCACCAACAATTTTAGCAACTGAAGATGACGAAGCACGTTCCATTATTAGAGAAAAGATGGAACCACTTGGAATTACCATTCTGGAGGGAGTTAGCATAGATAGGGTTAGAGAAAATGCTGTAATTTTAGCAGATGGCAAGTCCTACTCTTATGATAACTTACTTGTAGCAACAGGGCGTAAGCCAAATATTGAGTTAGCCCAAATGATGGGCTTGGAGCTGACCGAAAAAGGCTTTATTAAGGTAGATAGTTATTACGAGTCATCTCAATCAGGTGTTTATGCGATTGGGGATTTGATTCCTGGATATATGTTAGCTCATGTTGCTAGTAGCGAGGGAATCAAAGCTGTTCGAGCCATTTGTCGTCAGGCTGAGGAACCGGTTGATAATTCAAGTGTTCCACGGTCGCTCTTTACAACGCCAGAGATTGCTTCCTTTGGCTTGTCAGAAGAGGAGGCGTTACAACAAGGATATGATATATCAGTTGGTCAACTTCCTTATGTTTATAATGGTCGAGCCATTGCGTCTAATTCAGCAAAAGGTTTTGTTAAAATTGTCTCCGAAAAACGCTATCATCTACTATTAGGTGCCGTTATCGTTGGTCCACATGCAACTGATATTCTACAATCCTTGATTGTCTTGAAAGATGCTGAAGGAACACTTGATCAGCTTGATAAGACTATTTTTGCACATCCAACAATTTCTGAGTTGGTTCAGGAAGTTGCAAGACTGATTTTAAGGTCCTAAGCTCGATAGATAGGTTTAGTGTAGTCATTTTCATTTTTTCAAATTTATATATATGTCAATAATATTTGTTTTTTTATAAAGTTCTCTATAGAAGGAGGAAACAATATGACACATTATCAAGAATTGCCACAAGCCCTAATGAAAGAAAAACATCAGGGACAAACCTTAACCAAGGAAGAAGTTAAGGTTCAAACTGCCCATGATCTTGGTGTGGAAAATGTTTCAAAAGAAGAGGCTAAATCCATGTATAAGACTATGTGGGATATTAGAAATTTTGAAGAAAATGCACGACATTTCTTTTCAATCGGTCAAATTCCAGGATTTGTTCACCTTTACTCAGGTGAGGAGGCTATTGCGACTGGGGTATGTGCTAACCTAACTGATAAAGACTACATTACTAGCACACACCGAGGACATGGACACTGTGTGGCTAAAGGTGGAGACCTTAAAAAAATGATGGCTGAAATCTTTGGTAAGTCTACAGGGCTTGGTAAAGGTAAGGGTGGCTCTATGCATATCGCTGACTTGGATAAAGGAATCCTTGGTGCTAACGGTATGGTAGGTGGAGGCTTTGGTCTTGCGACTGGTGCTGCTATGCGTAACAAATATCTAAAGACTGATGATGTTGCTGTATGTTTCTTTGGTGACGGTGCTGCCAACGAAGGTAATTTTC
Organism: Streptococcus sp. HMSC078H12; assembly: GCF_001814615.1. NCBI lineage: Bacteria > Bacillati > Bacillota > Bacilli > Lactobacillales > Streptococcaceae > Streptococcus > Streptococcus sp. HMSC078H12. The sequence continues at coordinate 430,886 of NZ_KV817316.1, forward strand.
ATGAGTGCTTAAACATGGCCTCTATTTGGAATCTACCTGTGGTATTTGTAAATGAAAATAACCTTTTTGCAGAATCAACACCACAATGGTACTCATCAGGTTCACCAACAATTGCTGAACGTGCACAAGCTTACAATATGCCTGGAGTTCGCGTTAATGGTAAGGACTTATTTGCTGTTTATCAAGTGGCTAAAGAGGCCATTGAACGTGCGCGTCGTGGAGATGGTCCAACGTTAATTGAAGCTATTACTTATCGTAACCATGGCCATTTCGAAGGAGATGAGCAAAAATACAAAGCACCAGATGGAATCGAAAAAGAATGGGCAGATGTGGATGCCTTGGAAGTATTTCGTGACCTTGTAACTGAAAAGGGTATCCTTAGCCAAGATGAATTGGATGAGATTGTTGCCCAATCACAAAAAGATGTTGAAGATGCAATCCACTTTGCTCAAGAGAGCCCAATTCCAAAAGAAGAAGCTCTCTACGAAGACGTATTTGCAGACTGATTGAGGAGGATTCATAATGACTAGAGAAACATTATTTATGAAAGCCATCAATGAAGGGCTCGATCAAGCCATGGAAAGAGACGAGCGAGTTGTTCTTCTAGGAGAGGATATCGCAGGTGGTGTTAATGTTGAACACTTAGAAAATAATAACGAGGATGCCTGGGGCGGTGTCATGGGTATCACACGAGGATTGATGCCGAAATATGGCAGGGAACGTGTTATTGATACTCCGATTTCTGAGCACGGCTATTTATCAGCTTCGGTGGGTATGGCGCTTACGGGACTAAGACCTGTACCAGAGTTGATGTTTAATGATTTTATTGGATTCTGTTTTGATGCCCTATTAGGACAGGCATCTAAGATGCGTTACATGTTTGGAGGAAAAGCTAAAGTTCCGATGGTTGTGCGTACTATGCACGGTGCGGGTGCTTCAGCTGCGGCTCAACACTCCGGCTCATATTACGGTCTCTTTGGATCTATTCCAGGTATTAAGGTAGTTGTTCCTGCTACACCATATGATGCTAAAGGTTTACTATTGGCGTCAATTGAAGATGATAATGTTGTTATTTTTTCTGAGGACAAAACCCTCTATGGCTTAAAAGGGGAAGTGCCAGAAGAATACTATACTGTACCAATTGGAAAGGCTGCCGTTCGTAGAGAAGGTAAGGATTTAACAATTGTGACAATTGGTAAGATGTTGTATGTAGCTTATGAGGTCGCAGATCGTTTAGCAAAAGACAACATTTCTGTAGAAGTGATTGATCTTCGTACAGTTGCTCCATGGGATGAAGAAACAGTGTTAAATTCCGTGAAGAAAACGGGTCGTTTGATTATTGTGGATGAGGCAAACCCGCATAACAATACTGCAACTGATATTGCATCTGTAGTTTCAGATAAAGCTTTTGATTATCTTGATGGACCAGTGAAATGTGTTTGTGCACCAAATACTCCTGTTCCATTTGCGACAAACTTAGAACAAGCCTATATCCCGGATGCGGATAAGGTTTTGAAAGTAGCTGATGAATTGATTCAGGACTTGAAAGGATAGGAGGGCGCTTATGGCAACAGAAATTTTAATGCCCAAGCTCGGCCTAACCATGACTGAAGGACTCATTCAAAAGTGGTTGGTCCAAGTTGGTGATACAGTAACAAGTGGTCAGCCTTTATTGGAAATTAGTTCTGAAAAATTGACTAGTGAAGTCGAATCCCCTGCTTCTGGGGTTGTTCTAGACATTGTGCATGGTGAAGGTGCTACAGTTAAATGTAAAGAAGTTGTTGGATGGGTTGGCCAGGAAGGAGAAAATGTAGGAACCCAAGAAGCTCCTGCACAAGAGGAAGCTCCAACTGAAGTCGCTAAAGATCCAACACCGTCTAGTCCTAAATCTACTACAGCACCTGTAGCTCGTACTAGTGGGGAACGAATTTTCATTACACCGGTGGCTCGTAAGATGGCTACTGAGAAAGGCTATGATATCTCCCTTATTAAAGGAACAGGTGGAAATGGTCGTATTACAAGACGTGATGTAGAATCTTACCAACCAAGTCTTGTTGCTGATAAGGTCGTTGAACCTCTAACACAAGCTATGGCCACAGGACAATACGGTGAGGGACTCGAAGGCATGCGTAAGATTATTGCCGAACGTATGATGAATAGTCTTCATTCTTCTGCTCAAGTGACACTCCATCGTAAGGCTGATTTAACTGAGCTTTTGAAATTCCGTAAAGAACTTAAGGCCAAGGTACATACTCCACTTGAAAATGGTGAACTAGGTATCACGACTCTATTAACTAAAGCAGTAACCAAAGCTTTGAGAGATTTTCCAGCTTTGAATGCTTGGTATGGTGGCGGAATTCATCAGATTCACGAACGCATTCATATTGGTATGGCAACAGCTTTGGATGATGGTTTGGTTGTTCCTGTGATTCAAGACGCAGACCGTATGACTTTAGCAGATCTTGGTCAAAGCATTAAGACTTTGGCTAATCAAGCTCGAAAAGGTACACTTGCATCTGACCTATATAGTGGTTCTACTTTCTCAATTACGAACCTAGGGGGGCCAGGTGTAGAATACTTCACACCAATCCTTAATTCCCCAGAGGTGGCAATCCTTGGTGTAGGAGCAACTCAACAAGCTTTAGCATTTAATGAGGAGGGAGAGGTTGTTCAAAAAGACTATCTTCCATTGAGTCTGAGCTTCGACCATCAAGTCATCGATGGGCTTCCAGCTGCTGAATTTTTAGCAAGAGTTGTTTCTTATCTTGAAGATCCTTATCTCCTTATCTTCTAACAGAAGTATCCATTTGTAAGATGCAATTGTGGACGAATAGGACTTACTAGAGGTATAAAAGTAAAGTAATTGTTGATGTTCCGCAACCTAGTATGAAGAGAAGACTAAATTAGTCTTCTCTTTGTGTTTTGCTAGGGTTGAGACATTAGATTTGATTAAGGAGTTTTTTATTAAATTTCCTAATCACTCTTAGTGACAACATACACAACCCATTTGTAATTTTGCTTTTCTTCAATCTTTGAAAAGCCAATGCTTGTTAACAACTGCCTCAATTCATGGCTTGTCCCATAATCTGTCATATGATACTTTATTTTTTCTTTTTCGGAAGCAATAATTAGAGTGGAAGTATTGGACATGACTCTGTAGATTTCCTGAAGACTTTGCTTTAAATCTTCCCAGAAAATATGTGTCTGGATGGCAAATACCAAATCAAAATCATTATTTTGGTAGGGAAGGTTTGCTACATTGCCAATCCGCAGCTTAACACTTCCGTTTTCTATAGCATCTGAGTGAACTCGTCTAGCAGTTTGATAAGACTCCTTAGAAATATCAATACCATGAATGTCAAGATTTTTATCTAACTCAAGAAGGTTTTTAATAGTGCTGCCACCGCCATAGCCGATTTCTAAAATCCGACTATTGTTGGGGATAGTGGTTTGTTTGATTGCCCAAAGGCTGAGTTCCTTAAAATAGGACGACCAGATGTTGGTAATCAATCGCCCGACAAGACCACTCGGTTTTCTAGATTGCTTTATAAGATATTGAATGAGCATGGTCCCTCCCATTTTTGAAAATAAAGTTTGAAATATACATTATTAAAATTCAAACTTCATTATAGAGAAAGCTAGTAAGAATAGCAAGGAAAAATGAAATATATGAATAAATATTTCAAACTTATGCTACAATTGTTAATAACAGAGGTGTTCACATGAATCAATATCAAAAGACGACTGAGAAAAAGAAGCAAGCGATTATTCAAGCAGCCTTACAATTATTTAAAGAAAAAGGTTTTAAGGAAACGAGTATAAAATCTATTGCAGAGGTAGCAGAAGTATCACCAGTTTCTATCTACAATTATTTCGGGAGCAAAGATAATTTGGTAGCTCTCTGTGTTAATGACTTGTTTGAAGAAATAACCCAGCAAGCTGAGAATATTTTAAACAGCGATCTAGATTTTAAAACAAAATTAGACCATGCTTTTGCCCTATGTCAGGAGAAAATGAGTCAGCAAATTTCGGACTATTTTCAAGATAAAATGGTGGAAGATTCTGTTTTCTCAACTCTTCTAACGAAAGCAATCACTGCAAAAAAACGTGACATCTATCGTGCTTATATTAAGCTCGGAAAAGAAGAGGGCCTTATTGCTAAAGACCTATCGACAGAGCTTGTCCTAAATGTCATGGATGCTCTTAATGGTATGGGAAATCAGTTAGACCACAGTGATAATTTAGAGACAGAGGTTGACCAAATTCATCAGATTTTTTTGTATGGTATTTTTGGAAAGAAGTAATCCTATCTTTTATGGTATTTTATAACTTGCCCCGTCCATCCCAATCAGTTGTATATTCTCATGCAGGGGTGTAAAATCTACTATATAAAGATAAAGAGGAATAAGTAATGGATTTAAAAGATTTTACTGAAACAGAACAAAAGCAAATCGAAAAAGGTTTGAGTACTGCCGAGATTTCTGACAAGGAAGCTTCTAAGAAGTTGCTCGCTCTTGTACCACAAGAATGGATTAAACGTATTCCTTTCTTTGTTAGAGGACATGCGACAACCAAGACGGTGGAGCGTGTAGCCAAGCAATACCCTGAACTCTACGCAGTAGCTAAACGCCAAGGGGACCTTCCAGAAAAGGAAGGCCAAGAGTTGCGTAAAATCATGACAGGCATTTTTGAAGAAAAAATGAACAAACACAAGATTAAGTAAGATTTATAAAGATTGTGAACAATACCACTTTGAGTCGATGCGGATTAGGGTGCGATCTATCTGATTTATCATACCGTTACGGAGGAAAAATGAGCAAATTTATTTCAAAACAATCAGTCGCTATCTGGTATGCACTGACTGCCCTCCTTGCTACATTTATAGTAGGGCAAGTTATCCTTTGGTGTTTCCCAGATGGAAAGGGCACAGGTTCCTCACTGCTGTTTATCCTAATGAACTGTATTCCCCTGATTATGGCGGCTATCTTTTCTCTTGTGTTGAGTGAAGTCAAATCTTTGGGCGATTTTTTCAAAAAGATCTTTCTTCAAAAAGAAAGTCCCCTGTCCTGGATTCTAGCTATCTTCATTCCAGTCATCTATTATGGGATTTCAATCCTGCTCATGAATGTTCGCTTTACTGGGAACTCCCTCTTGGCCTTCTTCCTTTATTTCCCCTGGACCTTATTATATGGAGGCCTAGAAGAAGTCGGTTGGCGTTGGTTTTTACAAGATCATCTTTCCTTTAGTAAGCACTTTATACCTAAAATGATGGTTCTTTCCATTGTCTGGTTCCTCTGGCATATCCCTATCTATCAACTCCCTTGGATTACAGCAGGCTCGTCCAACTATCTCATCTTTTACCTGATGATTTTAGGGAATACCTTTCTTTTGGGAGCTCTCAAAGAGTACTCGAAAGGAGCTGTTCCTTGTATCCTCGCTCATATGCTGATCGATAGTTTGGCTGTCCTTATGCTGGTTCAGAGTTCACTCACTCAGATTATCCCTCTGGTTATTTTCGAAATCCTAGTATCCTCTTGGCTGGTGGCTATAAGAAAATCATAAAACTAGAGTTTAACCTCTCACCAGATTTAGGTGAGAGCTTTTCTTTCCTATCTGTTGACATAATGACATAGTGTCATTTTTAGGAGGTGACTCGTTTGGCTTCATCATCTAAAGACTGAAAAAGAAGGCCAAGAGTTGCGTAAAATCATGACAGGCATTTTTGAAGAAAAAATGAACAAACACAAGATTAAGTAATGTTGTATGAAAAGAGGTATAAGTTCGCAAACTTATACCTCTTTCTCATCTTTACTTCTTATTTGATTTGGATAGACTAATGGCAACCATTGTCGCGCACAGGAAAAAGGCTGCTAGTAAACCTTTTGTAGTGGCAGTCATAAAGGGTTTATCAAAGACATAATAGTTATAGACAGCAAATCCCAGTCCAATAAGAGTTACAATAATCGACACAACAAATAGCGTCACCCATAATCTTCTTTGAGTCATCGTCAACCTCCTCTTTGTATCCGTTTTCTTTCTGCCTATAGTATAACATAAAAAACCTTAGCTAAATTCCAGAGAGTAGTTTGGCTAAGGTTTTTCATTTTATTTCATCAAGACAACCGTATCATTTGGATCATGGTCGTCATCTTCAATAGTCAGTTGATTACCATCGAGTTTATAGTATTTGGTGTCGTCACCGATTGTCAGACTTTGATTGTCAGAGTTAACTGTTACAGGCTTGCTTTCCTTCTCGCCATCTGCCTCATCCTCTTCCCAAGTTCCAGTATTTCCAGAGATGGTAAGAGTAATGCGATCATTTTCGTCAGTCCCTTTATAGGTGCCATCTAGCCCTTCAGTTTGTTTAGAGGCTTCAGAGCTTTGTGAAGATGAAACCTTACTTGAACTTTGTTGGGTGCTAGAAGAGCTTTCAGGTGTTTGAGCTTTCTGGTTTGAGCAGGCTGCTAAAAGACCAAGAACTGCCATAGAGGCAAGAGAAAGTGTGAGTTTTTTGGACAATGTCATAGGCTTGTCTCCTTTCTTTGATACCTTAAGTATAGCAAACGCTTACAGACAAACCAAGCAAAAAACTTTTTCTGAAAATGCTTGAAAATCACTCTTTCGAATTCTCAAAGGCATAATCTATTATCCCTATTTAAACTATGCTATACTGATAAAAAAGCAATCAAGGAAGGTTCCTAATGACAACTACCAATCCACGTCGCCAGTGCGAGCGACTTTGGGCAGCCAATAAGTATCTGGTGCTCAGCCATTCAAACAAGATTTACTTGGAAATCCGTAACTATCTCAAGAATGATGAGGTTAGTTTGGATCAGGTTCAAGCCTATATTGATCAAGCGCTTGACCTTCCTGAAAATCCTGGTCAGGTCGTCAATGCCTTTCAACATATCTGGGGGTATTTTAAGAAAAAGGCGACTGCCAGCGAAAAGGAAAAGTTTATGGCCCAACTGGATAGCTACGCAGCAGGCAAAATTCCCCAGACGTGTTTAGTGGAATCCGTCAAAGAGCTCCTCAGCAAGTATCCTAATCGTTATCTGGAGGAGTCAACCTTAATTAATGGGGGTTCAAAATGAGACTGTGGCATCAAGGCTTGATTGCAAAACTACCTCGTCAGCAATTATTAGGACAACACCGAGAATGTTGTGCCCTTCGTGGCAAGGGATGGCAACGCAAGCATGCTACGGTTAACTATGTTTTTGATTATTCACCGTACCGCTTGTTTAAATACCATGAACTTATTATGCAAGAAATGACGAAACGTGGCTATCGTGTCAGCCCTGAGTGGTTAGACAAGGAGTATCGAGGCAAGCAGATGCCAGCCTATGATAAGCTTGAAGTTGAGGAGCTACCAGCCATCATCTACCCAGAGCATGATGCCGCCTATTTACAGGAATGTCTGGACAATCTCAAGCAAAAAGGAATCATCATCTAAAGGAGGAAAACGATGCATTTATTTAAGTGGCTAGCACCTAAAAAGAAAGTAGCAGAAGGCCTTGTCATGCGTATATCGACAGCGGATCAGGTGGACTATGCGATGATTACAGCCCCAAGTGACAGTGATATCTGGGATGCCTTGGTGCAACTCCCAGTATCCTACGATAGTCTCTATCTCACCTATGGCGATAAAAGGTCAAGGAGCTTTATCTTTGTTGAGTACGAGGATGACCAGTATCGCTTAGAACACGACACACCTGAGCTAGGACTAGACTTGACCAATGTCGCGCGTGTATCCCAACAAGTTGCCAGAAACATCCTTATTCGCTTTTCTAAAGAGCACACAGTGATTTTGGATGACCATTGGAAGCAAGAGAAAGTCAGGTAATCCTATGGCACACCTCACCCCAGAAACCAGACGAAAAAGGCGAAAAGCCTTTTGCTTAATCATTGAAATCATTTGTCTGGTTCATTTTGCAATCATTGTCCCTCGTGACCGAGTCTTTACGCCTGAAAAATGGGCTCAAACACCAGCTTCTATGCGACACAAACTCATGTGGAGTTTTCATCGTCAGTATCAGATTGAGGGCATGACGAGAGAAGAAGTGGAGAAGCTCTTGGGCAAGGGTGACGACCATAAAGGAAGTGTTGAGTACAAGCTGAAGGACGATTGGATTGGTGGCTGGCGTGTTTACCATATTGACTATAAGCAGGACCGTGTGATTCGTGCCAAAGAAACCTGGCAAGATTGGTGAGAATGAGCTTTCTCTTCCCCTAAAAGTAGTATAATGAAAATGTAGAGGTGTACGCTTTCAAAAGGTCAAAACTGTCTTTTGACTAGAAGAGGAGGACAAACTCATGACCCTATTTATGTCTAAACTGATGAGCGGTATTCTGGAACTGTTCATAGTCTCTCTCATTCCTTTTATCACTTGGCTGATTTGGAGCAGGAAAAAGGTCGGTTTCTTTGACTGGATTGGGTTGAAGAAAGTTGAAAGTCAGCAGAAGAGGCGATTACTACTGACCATTCTGGGTATTAGTCTACTTTTTCTTCTTTTTTCAATTGTCGTCTTCAGTTGGTTCGACTCTAGCCAAACGGCCACAGCAGCTTTTTCTGGAAAGGGACTTGGAGCCTTTCCTGCTATCATGGCCTATGCTATTTTTGGGACTGCCTTGCCAGAAGAAATCTTCTTTAGAGGTTTTCTTTTGAAAAGGTTACAAGGAAAACTAGGATTCCTAGGGGCCAATCTGGTTCAGTCTCTCTTATTTGGCCTCATCCATGCACTTATGTTTATCCAATTAACTGGTTATCTAAAAGCTTTTGCTATCATGGCCTTTATCAGTCTCATCGCTTACGTTTTTGGTGCTATCAATGAGAAAAAAGCAGGAGGCTCTATCCTTCCAAGTGTCTTTATCCATGCCTTGGCCAATACGGTTGTAGGGCTTCTCTTTGCCTTCTCCCTCATTTAGATAAAGTTATATAGAAGAAAGTTATTATGGATGAATTAAAAGAAATCAAACTTAAAAATTATCAGTACTTAAATGAGGTTGCTATCAAGGGGGAGACACTCTTCACGGGCTCCTCTCTCATGGAGCTTTTTCCCATTTGTGAAATCGCTAGGAGTAGAGGTGTCGACGACATTATCTACAATCGAGGCATCAGCGGCCTGAATACGGATGAATTTCTCCAGCATATCCATCCCCTGCTTTTGGATCTGCAACCGAGCAAGGTATTTATCAATATCGGTACCAATGACATGACCGAGGAGCCTTATGGAGACCAATGGTTCCAGCATTTGACAGCAAATATCAGGCGGATTTTGGAGCAAACACAAGCTGTCTTGCCTCATACCAAGATTCACCTCATGGCTTTCTACCCAGCCAATCTTCATTTACCTTGGCAGACCAAGGCTTCAATCCAGTGGATGAAACTGCGAACAACTGAAAATCTTGACCGTTGTAATCAGGCACTCGAGGAAATCGCCCAAACCTATGGCTGCCACTTTATTAATTGTAATGCTGGGCTGGTCAATGATAGGCAAGAGCAGAAGGCTGAGCACACCTATGACGGTGTCCACCTTTATGCCAATGCTTACTTAAAAGTCTATGAGGCTCTCGAACCCTACCTCTTGAATTAAGAAAATATGAGAGAATTTCCAGTTCTTACTCGCTTTTTTCCTTTGATTACAGTACAATAGACGTCAAAAGTGAAAAATTGAAATGAGGTATCCCTATGTGGAAATGGTTTAAACGACTCATTGTCCTCGTCATTGTGGTCTTTTTTGCAGTGGCGGCTCTACTCATTCCGGACAAGATCGACAGTCAGGACCAATTAAAAAATGTATCAACACAAACATCCCTTGCTGATTTAGCCCAGGCTGGTATTGGTGGGGCCTCCCTTTCATCAGGTGGAGTTTCAACTGAGATTAATCTTGATAGTAATCAGTTTCGTCAAATCCTAAAAGCAAGCATGGCTGATTCTAATGACGAGACTTTGCTAAACAGTACTGTAGAGTTGAATGATTCTTATCTGACAGCTAAGCTACCGGTGTCTCTTGGACCTATCGAATCAACATTCAGCCTTGATTTCACGGTTAGCACTAACAAGGAAGTCATCCTTCTAGACTTGGCAGGTGCCCACCTGGGTCGCCTCCCTGTACCTAAATCACTGGTTCTACCTTACCTCAAGAAGAGTATTGCCCAGTCAAGCAGTGGTGTTCGCATGGTTAACAATCAGATTCAGCTCAAGCTTCCTGAAATCGGCTACGAAATTGAGCAAGCCACTGTGACCAACAGCAAGATGAAGGTCAAGCTTAATATTCCGATTTCCTTGCCAACCAGTTGGTAATGTAAGAGAAATCTATCAATCGATGAAAAGTCAAAACAAGTCCATAGTCTGGACTTGTTTTTTGATGCCTTCATTTCTAAACTAAGAAAGTTGAAAAATTCTTGAAATAATACGTTTACATCTCTCAATCCCCTAGAAAATGGGGATTTCCTGTGCTATCATAAGACTGTAAAAATGATAAGCGTCTGACACTCATTGAAAAAAGAGTTAAGTCAAAGAGTTTTAGGATAGTAGTTAGGAGGAACAAATGGACGCTTTAAAATATATCACACCCAAATTTTTCACCACCATCAAGGATTATTCCAAGGGACAGTTCATCAAGGACCTGATTGCAGGAGTTATCGTGGCTATCATTGCCCTGCCCTTGTCGATTGCCCTAGCGATTGCCTCTGGTGTTAATCCCGAACAAGGTCTTTACACAGCAGTGGTTGCAGGCTTTTTTATTTCCTTTTTAGGAGGTAGTCGAGTTCAGATTGGTGGACCTACCGCAGCCTTCGTTGTCATCATCTATGGCATCATCGCCCAGTATGGCATGGCGGGTCTGACTGTTGCCACGCTTATGGCGGGACTCATGCTTATTATCATGGGGCTCCTGCGTTTCGGTGACCTGATTAAATTTATTCCCAAAACCATCACACTTGGTTTTACTTTGGGGATTGCCGTTGGGATTGTAGCTGGACAGATTAAGGATTTTCTAGGCCTTGAGATGAAGTCCGTTCCAGCTGAGTTTCTGGAAAAGATGATTGCCTATGGCGAGCATCTTTCAACTATTAGTTGGGCAACCCTAGCTATTGGTATTTTGGCCCTGCTCATTCAAATCTTTTGGCCACGCCTTTCTCAGAAAATTCCGGGTTCTCTGGTTGCTATCTTTGTGACCACAGCCATCGTGGCCTTTGGTCATCTCCCAGTCAAAACCATTGGTGACCTTTACACCATCAAGGCGGGACTTCCAAGTTTCACGGTTCCTGACTTATCATTTTCTTTGATTCGTCAAATGATTTCGCCAGCCTTCACCATTGCCATACTGGCTGCCATTGAATCGCTCCTTTCTTGTGTGGTTTCAGATGGCATGATTGGTGGTAATCACCGCTCTAATGCAGAATTGGTCGGCCAAGGTGTTGGGAATATCATGTCAGCCCTCTTTGGTGGGATTCCGGCAACGGGTGCTATTGCCCGTACCGCAGCCAACGTCAAAAATGGCGGACGAACACCAGTAGCAGGGATGGTTCATGCCTTCACTTTGCTTCTGATTTTACTCTTCCTCATGCCCTATGCCTCATTGATTCCTATGACCTGTCTGGCCTCAATCCTTATGATTGTTGGTTATAACATGAGTGGTTGGCGTACAGTTGGTCGTATGATTAAACGTGCCCCTAAAAGTGATGTGGCAGTCTTGCTAGTGACCTTTGTCTTAACCGTTTTCTTCGACCTAGTGGTTGCTATCGAATTTGGTATGGTCCTAGCAGCCTTCCTCTTCCTCAAACGCATGTCCGACGTGGCTCAAATCCGTCAGTGGGTGGATAAGGAAAATCTGGACGATCCAGTTTTGTCTGAGGATAGCGACTTGAAGCAAGTCCCTAAAAATACTGTCGTCTATGAGGTTTTTGGTGCCCTCTTCTTTGGTGCAGCCAATAACTTCTTGAATGTAATCAATGATGAAACTAAGAATGTTCTCATCCTACGCATGCGAAACGTTCCAGCCATGGATATCTCAGGTCTAGATGCCCTTGAAGAAACCCTGGCCATCTGCCAAAAACGTGGCATGACCTTGCTTCTTTCTCACGTTAATGCTCAACCCTACAGAGTTCTTGAAAAATCTGGCTTTATCCAAACTATTGGACCAGACCATATCTGCGAGTCGACTGACCAAGCCCTTGAAAAAGCTGCAACCCTAGCAAAAGAAGCCTAGACAAATGTTTTTAATACAAGAAGAAAAAGCCAGTTCAACTGAACTTGGCTTTTTAAAATACACGATATACATAAGGATTGTCAGGCTGACCAACCTCTTTGACCTCAGTCAAATTGAGAATAGGCAGGCTCTGTTTGAGATTTTGATAGTAATCCACAGTGATGGTACCAGTGACTTTTACCCAGGTATTGTCCTTAAAGGTTTGGTCACTTCCTGTCGTCGCCAGTCCGTAAACACCTGAATCGGCGATACAGTGGATAATTCCGAAACGGAAGATGAACTGATAACCCTTGGTTTGTGGGTCATTGTAGACAAAACCGGTATAGGTGACCTTCTTGCCCACGAAATCGTTAGGATAGAGGTAGATGAGCTCCATGACTTCCATGTAATTTTCCGTGGTAATCTGGATGGTGTCACGTCCCTTGTACTTGGCGAGCTCTCTGGTCATTTCCTTCTCATAAGCTGAGGAGGTGAAGTAGGAGCTGGTGTCCGGCTTCAAGTACTGAATAGTCGTTCCCTCTTGGTCGGCCTGATTAGGATCGCTCCCTGCCGCCAGTGGAAAATGGTAACCCTTAGCTGATACGGTATTGGCATCCAAGGTCACTGTTGGCACCAAGAGCCCAGTGAGGACTGGAAAGGCCAAGAGAACGATGCTGGCTACCTTGGCTACTCGACCTGACAAATGTGAGTGAACTTTTATCTGCTTCATCCAAACGATGAGTTGAACCACAGCAAGGATAAAGGACAGCACCATGGAAATGTAGGCCAAGTAGGAGTAGTGGATGTTAATGTACTGGTTGAGCTTGCCAGAAACTTGCAAGTACATGACGAGCTCAAAATACCCAGATAAGATGAGAAAACGTAACATTAAATCACCCCCAATAGCAGACAGTAAATGATTGTCACCAGACTTGCGGTTCCTACGAAGAGACCGACAAAGCGTGTCTTAAACTGGTGTTTCATCATAATCAAGTTCTTGATATCAACCATAGGACCAATGATGAGAAAGGCCACCGTTGGTGCCACTCCGAAACTAGAGAGTAGCGAAGCTCCGATAAAGGCATCGGCCTCTGAACAAAGGGAGAGGATGAAGGCCAAGAGCATCATGATCAGGATGGCTGTCACTGAATTATGACCGATGGTCGTGAGGATACGGGTCGGTAGGTAGGTCTGCATACTTGCTGCCACCAAGCTCCCAAAAATCAAGTAACGCCCAGTGTCAAAGAACTCGTCAACCGCATGAACCAGAGCTTGAAAGGTTTTCTTACCAGCTGACAAACCACTATAGTCGTGCACATGACTGGCCTTACGATTGTCCTTGAGAATCTGGTCATCCACCACAAAGCCCAGTAAGATTCCCAAAATCATGGCAATCAAGAAAGCCCCGACGAAACGTAAAAGCACGTAGTACCAAGAGTTCCCAAAGGCCGTGTAGGTGGCAAAGAGAACGACTGGATTAATGATAGGAGCAGTTGCCATGAAAGGAATAGCCGTGTAGCTAGGCACTTTTTTCTCTAAAAAGCGTGTGATAATTGGAACAATCCCACACTCACAAGAAGGGAAAATAAAACCAATCAGAGTTCCAAAGAGAATAGCCAGGACCTTGTTTTTAGGAAGGAAGTTTTGGACCTTTTCAGGAGTCACAAAGACCTCGATAAAGCCAGATAGGATACTTCCCAGCAAAACAAAGGGCAGAGCTTCGATAATAATCGATAGAAAAACTGCCAGAAGCTGCAGAACGCTATCTGGTAGTTGATGAAAAATAGCCATAAAAATTATTTCTTCTTATCTTCTTGAAGACGTTTATCCTTCTTAGGATCAGTTCCCGCCTTTTCAAAATCAGGGATAGCCGCAAAAGATGCCATCATGCTTTCAAGTTCATTTGTTTTTTTCTGAATAACTGCCATAAAAAGCCTCCGAGTTAATTAAGATACTAAGGGCGTTATTTCTGACAGAAAATTAGGGCATCAGACGAAGAAGCTCTGCTTCTAGGAAGATGCATCTATTTTCCGAAAGAAATAGCCCGAGTTCAGTTACAAAAGATACTAAGGGCGTCCTTTCCGAAAGAAATAGCCCCTAACAATAGGTTTACTTTTCTATTATACTACCTCTTGCTTAAAATTTCTCGCTTCAGCTACAAGGTTTTCTCCCCAAGCAAATCTCCTATCGTGGTATAATAGAACTTATGGAAAATCGTAATTTAGAGACATTGGCTCAGGAATTGGGCCTAAAAAAACAACAAGTTGAAACTGTTTTAGAATTGACCGCAGAAGGCAATACCATCCCCTTTATCGCCCGTTACCGTAAGGAAAAAACAGGCAATCTGGATGAAACGCAAATCAAGGCCATCATTGATATGGACAAGTCCTTGACTGCTCTTCAAGACCGTAAGGAAACAGTTCTTGCCAAGATTGAGTCTCAGGGCAAATTGACTGATCAACTTAAAGCAGCTATTGAAGCCGCTGAAAAGTTGGCAGACGTGGATGAACTCTACCTTCCCTATAAGGAAAAACGCCGCACCAAGGCAACTATTGCCCGTGAAGCAGGTCTCTTCCCCTTGGCTCGTCTTATCTTGCAAAATAGTCCTAACCTCAAGGCTGAAGCTGAAAAGCTGACATCTGAAGCCTTTCCAACAGCCGATAAGGCACTTGCGGGTGCTGTGGATATTTTGGTTGAGGCTTTTTCTGAGGATAACAGTCTTCGTTCTTGGACCTACAACGAAATCTGGAATAACAGTGACATTACGTCGACCCTCAAGGATCAATCTCTGGATGAAAAAGAAACCTTCAAGATTTACTATGATTTTGCGGATAAGGTGTCTAAACTCCAAGGTTACCGTACTCTGGCCCTTAACCGTGGTGAGAAACTAGGCGTTATCAAGGTAAACTTTAAGCATAATATTGAGAAAATGCATCGTTTTTACAGTGCCCGTTTTAAGCAAAAAAATGATTATATCGAGGAAGTTATCAATCAATCTCTCAAGAAGAAAATCATCCCAGCTATGGAGCGTCGTATCCGTAGCGAGTTGACTGAAGCAGCAGAAGATGGAGCCATTAATCTTTTCTCTCAAAATCTTCGCAGCCTTCTCCTAGTATCACCACTTAAAGGTAAGATGGTACTCGGTTTTGACCCAGCCTTTCGTACAGGGGCTAAGTTGGCCGTGGTTGACCAAACTGGTAAGCTCATTACAACGCAAGTTATCTATCCAGTGGCTCCAGCCAGTCAGGCTAAGATTGCCCAAGCTAAGAAAGACTTGGCTGATCTCATTAAGAAGCATGCCATTGAGATTATCGCTATCGGTAATGGAACAGCCAGTCGTGAAAGTGAAGCTTTTGTGGCAGAAGTTCTCAAGGATTTCCCAGAGACTTCATATGTCATTGTCAATGAAAGTGGTGCCTCTGTTTACTCTGCTTCAGAGTTGGCCCGTCATGAGTTCCCAGACTTAACGGTCGAAAAACGCTCTGCTATTTCCATTGCCCGTCGTCTCCAAGACCCATTGGCTGAGTTGGTTAAAATTGACCCTAAATCAATCGGAGTAGGCCAATACCAGCATGATGTTAGCCAGAAGAAACTCTCTGAAAATCTTGATTTCGTCGTCGATACCGTGGTTAACCAGGTTGGTGTTAATGTCAATACGGCAAGTAGTACCCTCTTGTCACACGTGTCAGGACTCAACAAGACCATCTCTGAAAATATCGTCGCCTACCGTGAGGAAAATGGTGAGATTGCATCGCGTGCTGAAATCAAAAAGGTCCCACGTCTTGGTGCCAAGGCCTTCGAACAAGCTGCAGGTTTCCTTCGTATTCCAAATGCCAAGAATATCTTGGATAATACGGGAGTCCACCCAGAGTCCTACCCAGCGGTAAAAGCCCTCTTCAAGCAGTTGGATATCACAGACTTGGACGATTCTGCCAAGGCAAAATTGAAGGCTCTTAATCTTAAAGAAACAGCGGAAGGATTGGGACTTGGACAGGAAACCCTCAAAGATATCATTGCTGACCTTTTGAAACCAGGCCGTGACCTCCGTGACGATTTTGAAGCACCAGTGCTTCGTCAAGATGTTCTTGAACTCAAAGACTTGTCAGTAGGACAAAAACTTGAAGGAACGGTCCGTAACGTTGTGGACTTTGGTGCCTTTGTGGATATCGGTGTCCACGAGGATGGACTTATCCACATCTCAGAGATGAGTAAGAGCTTCGTTAACCACCCAAGTCAGGTCGTATCTGTTGGGGATTTGGTTACCGTGTGGGTATCAAAAGTTGATTTAGAGCATGAAAAACTCAATCTCTCCTTGGTGAATCCACGTGAATCTAACTGATTATGTTAAGACTGTTTCTATAGAAGATTTTGGTTGGGAATTTAAGCATCAAGCCTTGTGGAACAAGCGTCTCCGAACCACTGGAGGTCGGTTCTTTCCCAAGGATGGTCATTTAGATTTTAACCCAAAACTCTATGAGGAACATGGTCTTGAAACCTTTCGAAAAATCGTCCGCCACGAACTCTGTCATTACCACCTTTATTTTCAAGGGAAGGGCTATAAGCATGCGGAGAGAGATTTTAAGGACTTACTAGCCAAGGTTGATGGCCTTAGATACGCTCCAAAGATGCAAGGGCAAGTGGAGAACTATTATCTCTATCAGTGCCAATCCTGTGGTCATACCTACCGTCGAAAACGCCGTGTCAATACACAGAAATTTGGCTGCGGTCTGTGTCGAGGCAAGCTCATTTTTCTAAATCAGTCCTAGGGCTGATTTTTTTAGTTTTAAAAAATCATATAATTAAATCAAAGAAATGATGGGAGAAGAAGACAATGTCAAATCGTTTTTATAAGACACGAAAAAATAGACTCGTCGCCGGTGTTGTTGCAGGTTTGGCAGATAAGTTTGGCTGGGACCTAGCTCTGGCTCGTATCTTGGCTATCATTCTCATGATTTCAACGCAGTTTGGAATCTTCTTATATTTGGTTTTAGCCTTCCTCCTTCCTTACAAAGAAGATATTTATCCCGAAATCAAACTCAAGGATGGACGCAAACGTAAAAACGCTGAACCTGTTGAAGATGAGTGGAATTGGTAAGTAACTGTTAATAGATATTGACCTGTGATTGGCCCTGGTGCTAGTCACAGGTCTTTTTTGCTTTGAGAACCGCATTGAAAACCTTTTTATGATACAATGAAACTAGTAAATAATCGGAGGAAATAATATGACAGTAACCGTTAAAATGTTGGTTGACAGGCTTAAACTCAAGGTTGTCTATGGGAATAAGGATCTTTTGGCAAAAGCGATAACAACGGCTGATATCTCTCGTCCTGGGTTAGAAATGACGGGCTATTTTGACTATTATTCACCTGAACGACTTCAGTTAGTAGGAATGAAGGAGTGGTCCTACCTTAAAACCATGACTGACGATAACCGTTATTCTGTTTTTACTAATATGTTTAAAGCGGAAACTCCAGCTGTTATAGTGGCGCGTGGTCTTGAGGTTCCGGAAGAGATGCTTCGAGCCGCTAAGGAAAATGGCGTAGCCGTTCTTCAAGGCCGTAGCGGAACATCATCACTTTCAGGTGATATGTCTTGGTACCTCAATGCACAGTTGGCGGAACGTACCAGTGTTCACGGTGTTTTGGTTGATATCTACGGCATGGGTGTTCTCATCCAGGGTGACTCTGGTATTGGTAAGAGTGAAACAGGGCTCGAGCTAGTCAAACGTGGTCACCGCCTTGTCGCTGACGACCGTGTGGATGTCTATGCTAAGGATGAGGAAACTCTCTGGGGTGAGCCTGCGGAAATCCTCCGCCATCTTCTTGAGATTCGCGGAGTTGGTATCATTGATGTCATGAGTCTCTACGGAGCTAGTGCTGTCCGTAATTCTTCTCAAGTTCAGTTGGGCATCTATCTTGAAAATTTTGAAGACGGTAAGGTCTTTGATCGTCTTGGAAATGGGAACGAAGAAATTGAATTGCAAGGCGTTAAGATTCCACGTGTCCGCATCCCTGTTAAGACAGGCCGTAACGTATCAGTCGTTATCGAAGCTGCAGCCATGAACTACCGTGCTAAGCAAATGGGATTTGATGCAACCAAAACCTTTGAGGAGCGTTTGACCAACCTCATTAGTAAGAATGGTGAAGACTAATGTTAGCTACTATTGATCCTATTGCTCTAAGACTTGGCCCCATTAGTATTCATTGGTATGCCATCTGTATTGTATCTGGTCTCTTACTTGCTGTTTATCTGGCTCAGCGTTGGGCTCCTGAAAAGGGAATTGACCCTGAAAACATCTTAGATTTTATTCTTCTTGCCTTTCCTATAGCCATTGTTGGTGCTAGGCTCTACTATGTGATTTTCCAGTGGTCTTACTACAGTCAAAATCCTTCAGAAATTTTTGCGATTTGGAATGGTGGGATTGCCATCTATGGTGGCTTGATTGCTGGAGCAGCTGTTCTCTATTGGTTTGCTAAACGTCATGCCATTGCTGTCTTAGATTTTCTAGATATCGCGGCACCTGGCGTTATGATTGCTCAGAGTATCGGTCGCTGGGGAAACTTTATTAACCAGGAGGCCTACGGAAAAGCAGTTAGTCATCTGAATTATGTCCCAGAATTTATTCGTCAGCAGATGTACATTGATGGTAGTTATCGTGTACCGACCTTTCTTTACGAAAGTCTCTGGAACCTATTCGGTTTTATCATCATTCTAGGACTAAGACGCTTTAATAAGAAACTACGCCAAGGAGATGTGACCTCATTTTACCTTATCTGGTATGGTCTTGGACGCTTCGTCATTGAAGGCATGCGTACGGATAGCCTCATGTTTGCTGGCTTGCGTGTCTCTCAATGGGTCAGCATTGCCATCATTATCTTGGGTACTAGCCTCTTATATTTCCGTAAGCAACGTCCAGAGGCAGATTATAAAATGAAAAACTAGTCATACCGCTCAGACTTTGTTATAATATAATGAAAATTATCATAACAAAGGTTACTGGAAACTGAAGAATCTATTTCAGTTTTCTTGTAGTGACCTTTTAAAAAGGTCAAAGGAGTCCTAAACTATGGCAGAAATTGCATTTCTTATTATCGCAATCGCACTTGCTGCGTTCCTCATTGCATTAATCCCTACCCTACTTCGTACCCGTCATGTGGTTAAAGAAGTTGAAGAAACAGTTGCTGTGCTTCGTACAGATATCAATGTAACCCTTCATCAAACAAATGAAATCTTGGCTAAGGCAAACGTCTTGGTTGAAGATGTTAATGAAAAAGTTCAAACCATCGATCCTCTCTTTGTAGCAGTAGCTGAGCTTTCAGAAAGTGTCTCTGACTTGAATACTGAAGCCCGTTACCTCGGTGCTAAAGCAAGTGCAGCAGGAGCAAGTGTCGGTAAGGCAGGTTCAGCCTTTGCTATCGGTAAGGTTGCCTCAAAACTTTTTGGTAAAAAAGACAAGAAAAAATAAGGAGATCTTTTCATGAGTAAATTTTTAAATACCCTAATCATTGGTGCAGCTTCTGGAGCTGCAGCAGCATACTTCTTTACAACTGAAAAAGGTAAAGCTGTTAAAGCACGTATTGATGAAGAAATCGCTTCATTCAAAGAAGATCCTAAAGCTTATCAAAATCAAGTGGTGGAAAAAGCTAGCGACTACAAAGATTTGGCAGTCGATACTTTCCAAGACTATAAAACAAAATTTGAAAATGGCGACATCACTGCGGATGATTTGACAAAAGCTGTCCAAGAAAAAACAGCTCAAGTTGCTGACTTTGCAAAAGAGAGCTTTGAACTTATCAAAGAGAAAACTGCTCAAGTAACTCCTGAGCAAGCAGATGTTGAAGCAGAAACAAAAGCTATCGTTGATGATATCGTCATTGATATCAAAGATATCTCTGAAGAAGCAGCAGAAGCAAAATAAAAAGAAAGCCCATGAGGCTTTTTTTAGTACGAAAAAAACGTTGACCAAACAGTCAACGTTTTTGTGCTTTATAATATTCGATTAGGACATAAATGCCAATCTGACCAATAACGCTAATGGTAATTGCCCAGAAGAAGGCCCAGAAGGTAGCCACCTGTGCTACCAAGAAAAGGAAGGCAACTAGGACTGTTGAAACACAGAAGCTTGAGATACGTCCAAAGAAAATCATATCTTGTAGCTTAATACTATTACTATTTAAACCCTGATAATCTTGATAATTCGTCGTTTGAGGACGCTCAGTCTCGAAATCTTCGATGTGATCAAATTGACGGTGTAAGTTGTCAGCCATGTCTGCCTCCTTTCTATATAAAATATCTAAATCACTTTTTCGTGTAGGTTAAAATACTTAGTCAGTATTTCACTATTTAGAATCTCATTAATAATACCATAAAAAATTTATATTGCAAAGTTTTTTTTGATTTTTGTGAAAATTGTAGTATTCGAAAACTAATTTAAAATATTTAGATACAGAGTATTGAGCCTAAAAATTCTAAAAAAATCAAATCATTTGTGCTATAATGTGAGTTATGGAAAAAATAGTGATTACAGCGACTGCTGAGAGCTACGAGCAGGCACGTGAGCTCCTAGAACTTGGCGTAGATCGTATTTATATCGGCGAAAAAGCCTTTGGCCTTCGTTTGCCTAAGCCTTTTTCATTCGCAGAAATGCGAAAGATTGCAGAGCTGGTACATGAGTCTGGCAAGGAATTGACTGTTGCCGTTAACGCCCTCATGCACCAAGGTATGATGGATGCTCTTCCAGACTATCTTGATTTTCTTGAAGAAATCAAGGCAGATTATATCACGGTTGGTGATGCAGGAGTTTTCTACATCTGTAACCGTGACAAACGTCCCTTCAAAATGATTTATGATGCTTCAACTATGGTAACCTCTAGCCGTCAGATTAATTTCTGGGGCAAACAGGCAGGAGCATCTGAAGCGGTTTTGGCTCGTGAGATTCCATCTGCGGAACTATTCATCATGGCTGAAAATCTTCAGATTCCAGCTGAGGTTTTGGTTTATGGTGCAAGTATCATTCACCACTCAAAACGTCCACTTCTTCAAAACTATTACAACTTTATCAAAACGGATGAAGCTGTTACCAAAGAACGTGACCTCTTCCTTTCTGAGCCAGGAGATCCAGATTCTCACTACTCAGTTTATGAAGATATGCACGGGACACATATCTTTGCCAACAATGACTTGGATATGATGACTAAACTTTCAGAACTCGTTGAACATGGTTTTGACCACTGGAAGTTGGACGGCGTTTATTGCCCAGGTGAAAACTTTGTAAAAATCACTGAGTATTTTGTGAAGGCTCGTGACCTCATCGAGGCTGGCGAATTTTCACAAGACCAAGCCTTCCTCTTTGATGAGGCTATTCATAAATTACACCCAGCCAACCGTGGTTTGGACACAGGTTTCTACGACTATGAACCTGACCGTGTAAAATAAAAATACTTCCTCCTTCGTTTGAGAGTTTTCCATTTTCAGGGAACGAAGGAGACTTCTAAAAATAAAAATCGACAATCTTGCAAATTGGAGAAATTATGACTACAACTAAAAAACGCCCAGAGGTTTTGGTACCTGCTGGGACTTTGGAAAAATTGAAAGTCGCTGTAAATTACGGCGCAGATGCTGTTTTCGTTGGTGGACAAGCCTATGGTTTGCGTAGCCGTGCCGGAAACTTTACTATGGATGAGCTTCGTGAAGGTATTGAATACGCTCACGCACGTGGTGTTGATGTGCACGTCGCTTCAAACATGGTTACCCATGAAGGAAATGAAAAGGGAGCTGGTGAGTGGTTCCGTGAATTGCGTGATATGGGACTCGATGCCGTTATCGTATCTGACCCAGCCTTGATTGAAATCTGTTCAACCTACGCTCCAGGACTTAATATCCACTTGTCAACGCAAGCATCTGCGACAAACGTTGAAACCTTCCATTTTTGGAAACAGTATGGCTTGACCCGTGTTGTTTTGGCACGTGAGGTTACTATGGAGGAATTGGCTGAAATCCGTAAACGTACGGACCTTGAAATTGAGGCCTTTGTCCATGGTGCTATGTGTATCTCATACTCAGGTCGCTGTACCCTTTCTAACCACATGTCAGATCGTGATGCCAACCGTGGTGGTTGCTCACAGTCATGCCGTTGGAAATATGATCTTTACGACATGCCATTCGGCCAAGAGCGAAAGAGTATCCACGGTGAAGTTCCTGAAGAATACTCAATGTCAGCCGTTGACATGTGTATGATTGAAAATATCCCAGACCTTATCGATAATGGCGTTGACAGCCTTAAAATCGAAGGTCGTATGAAATCTGTCCATTATGTATCAACAGTTGCTAACTGCTACAAGGCTGCTTGTGACGCTTACATGGAAAGTGCAGAAGCCTTCTACGCCATCAAAGATGATTTGATTAACGAACTCTGGAAAGTTGCCCAACGTGAATTGGCAACAGGTTTCTACTACAAGACACCAACAGAAAACGAGCAACTCTTTGGTGCCCGTCGTAAGATTCCACAATACAAATTCGTTGGTGAAGTAGTAGACTTTGATCCAGCTACTATGACAGCTACAATCCGTCAACGTAACGTTATTCTCGAAGGTGACCACGTTGAATTCTACGGACCAGGCTTCCGTCATTTTGAATGTGATATCAAAGACCTTCACGATGCTAATGGTAACAAAATTGACCGTGCACCAAACCCAATGGAACTTCTTACAATTACCGTGCCACAAGAAGTTAAACCTGGTGACATGATTCGTTCAACTAAAGAAGGTTTGATTAACCTCTACCAAAAAGACGGTTCAAGTAAAACTGTTCGTGCCTAATGACAAGACAAATCAATGGCCTCCTGGTAGATGACCAGAGTAGGTGCCAGCACTATCATTCCTTTCTAGATATTGTTGCCTTAAAATGCTTTGAGTGTCTGAAGTATTATGCCTGTTATCAGTGTCATGATAGCTTGGAGGAACATAGCTTTCGAGCTTACCCCTGTCAGTTGAAACAGGACAAGGTCCTTATTTGTGGCGTTTGTCGGCATGAGATGACTATTGAGGAATATCAAGAGGCAGTAGCCTGTCCCAATTGTCATAGTGCCTTCAACCCAGCTTGTTCAAAGCACTATGATATTTATTTTGAAAAATAAAAAGATTGAAGATTCTGTTCCCACGAACAAAGTCTTCAATCTTTTTTTAGTTAAAGTAGCTATGATTTTTTAGTGCTTTTAAAACTGGCTTAGTCACCAAAGCGACAATCAGACCTTTTAAAAGATCAGGAATAATAAAAGGTGTCAAGCCAACAGCCACAGCCGCAGACCAACCCATCTTTCCAAGAAAGTGCAGGCTGAGAATACCGCCAACAAAGACAAGTGCATCACCCAAAACAAAAGCCACAAAGATTTTCCAGATAGGAGTCTCAGCATGAGTTAGTTTTGAAGTGACAAATGCGAAAAATGGATAGGCCAACAAATAGCCAGCTGAAGGGCCAAAGAAGGATTGGAGCCCACCTCCTCCACCTGCAAAAACTGGAAGACCAATGGCACCTAGAATCAGGTAGAGGGTAGCAGCAAGTGTCGCTTCTCTTGGTTTAAGAATGGCAGCAACAAGTCCGACAGCGAAAGTCTGTAGTGTGATTGGAACTGCACCGATAGGAATAACAATTTGAGCCAGTGCGGCAATGATGGCAGCACCAAAAGCTGGAAGAATAAGTGACAGTGTACGATTTTGTGTCATTTCTAGTTAACCTTTCGTAAATAAATAGTTAACTTATTATAGCAAGTGGTTTCAAAATAGTCAACCTAATAATAAAACGAGGTTAACTGATAAACTTAACCTCGTTGTGATATGATTTTTAGACGTTTGATTTCATCAAGTTCAATCATGCTGATGATCTTATCCTGCTCGATAAAGATGGCTTGTCGCTCCCTGTCATAACGGTTGATGTAGCCCTTATAGGTCTTCTGATTGGATGTCAGCATGACCATTTGATTATGATCAATAGCATGATAGATATCGTTAATAAGTTGATTCTGCATTAGGTGGACAGGTTTGCTGTGACCTATTTCCACAAACTGATGAAGCTGATGCTTTACGGCTTCTAAAAAGTTTATCATGGTCATTTCCCTCGTTTCTTGATAAAATAATTATAGCATGAAAGGTGAATTTTTGTGGATAACTTCATTCTAAAACAGACAATTTTCACAGAAAAAAACGAATAAAGCTAGTGGAGGTAAGCAAATGGCAGAATTTTCATTTGAAATTGAAGAAAAACTCTTGGTCTTGTCTGAGAATGACAAGGGTTGGACTAAGGAACTCAATCGTGTGAGCTTTAATGGCGCACCGGCTAAATATGACATCCGTACATGGAGTCCAGGCCATACCAAGATGGGCAAGGGGATTACCCTCAGCAACGAAGAATTCCAAGTTCTCGTTGACGCCTTCAAAAACTAAAACAAGGTCAGCATGGCGCTGGCCTTATTTTTTTGTTTAAAACGTATCAAAGATAAGTTTGAGATTAAGAATGGTTAGAACAACAGCAATAGCATAACCGAGGAAGGTATTCCACTTGGCATTGACGTGTTTTCCCATGAGTGATTTCTTAGAAGTATAGTAAATCAAAGGGAAAATAGAGAATGGCAAGGCAATTGAAAGGAATACTTGTGAATAAACCAAGAGTTGATCCAGTGTCTTTTCTTGATCGCCGTAGAGAATGGCTACAATGATAACAGGTAGCAAGGCGAAGAGACGTGTGAACAAACGAATTACCCACTGTGGTAACCTCATATGGAGGAAGCCTTCCATGACAATCTGACCAGTTAGGGTACCAGTAATGGTAGAGTTTTGACCACTAGCCAAAAGGGCCAAGGCAAAGAGGGTTGAAAGTGTTGAACTAGCAACCGCACCAGCAATCTTAGAGTCCTGAAGGGCATTGTACATTTGAGAGAAGGCTGAAATATCAGAAGCGTGACCAAAGAAGAGAGCTGCCCCCAAAATTAAGAGGAGGGAGTTAACCACAAAGGCCAAAGTCAATTGAATGTTGGAGTCCCAGGTCATGAAACGGACAGCCTTGGTTACGTCTTTACCATCAGAATAGTCAACCTTACGAGTCTGTGACAAGGATGAGTGTAAGTAGAGGTTATGTGGCATAACGGTTGCACCCACAATCCCAAGTGCCAAAGTCAACTGGTTGGTGTGCCCAGCAGCATGTGGTTCAAAGAGCGCTGGCGTAGGGAGATAACCCTCGAGGATTCCCGTAATACTAGGCTCAGACAAGGCTACCAGGTAGACAAAGATAACCAAGATGGTCAAAATCAAGGTTGAAACAATAGCCTCGATTTTCTTGAATCCCAGCTTCATGATGAGTAGGAGTAGGAAGACATCTAGGACTGTCACCAGAATGGCAACCATAATTGGAATACCAAAGAGCAGGTTAAGTGCGATGGCAGAACCAAGCACCTCAGCCAAATCTGTCGCCATTAAGGCAAGCTCCAGAATCACCCAAAGCGTGTATCGCAACCATTTGGGCGAGTGGTAGGCTGTCGCTTGGGCCAGGTCCATTTGGGTCACAATCCCTAACTTTCCAGCCATTTGTTGCAACTGCATAGCGATTAAAGATGAAATTAAGATGACAAAAAGAAGACTGTACTTGTAGGTCGCTCCACCGACGACACTGGTAATCCAGTTCCCTGGATCCATGTAACCCACGGCCACGAGAGCCCCAGGTCCCAAGAAAGCCTTAAGATTTTGCCAAAAACGATTATTATTTGGTGTATCTATTGATTGGTTAACCTCAGAAAGGGAAACCTTTTTTGAAGATGTCATAAACACCTCTTTCTAAGTCATTCTGCCTAAAAGTTGCATTATTTCTAGACAGACCGACAATTTTATTATAACACTATGAGGAAGATGTGCAAGGTTTTGACTTATCTTACATTGGTGTCATAGAGGACTTTTCAGAATTGCCTTTTTATACTAAACTATAAGAGTAGATGATTTCATAGATGAGGGAGAAAAAATAATTGAAAACATTTCAACTAACAGCTAAGAAAAAGATTACCCTGGCACTCCTAGTTGTCATTGCGCTTGCTTTGGTTATCTTTATCATTAACGTGCAGATGAATCAGCCAGATAACCTACCTGCCAACTACATGGAGCGCCTTAAAAATCCTGGAATGACGGGCGATTACATCGGCCTTTGGAAGTCTCGCTGGCATGAAGAAAACAAAGCCTGGCTCTATCCTGCGAAACAATACGCTATCTATGCAGTAGTAGCCCTTGCTTGTTTGTCAGCTTGGGTCACAGCTTCAAAAGCAAAATTTTGGAAATAAGAAAATGCTTCTCTCGAGATGAGAGAAGCATTTTTTCATAACAAATTAAAGTTTGCTTGTCATGATAGCTTTTTGATAGAATACTATTTGGAGGAATGTTACATGTCTAAAAAAATCATTAATGTTGTAGCAGCAGCCATCGAAAAGGATGGCAAAATCTTTTGTGCCCAACGACCAGAAGGAAAAAGTTTAGGAGGATACTGGGAATTTCCTGGAGGTAAGTTGGAAGAAGGAGAATCACCTGAAGAAGCATTAATTCGAGAGATTCATGAAGAATTAAATTCTCAGATTGAGATTATTTCCTTCGTTAATGAAGCTTCCTATGATTATGATTTTGGAACAGTTATTATGAAAACCTTTCATGCTAAACTCGTTTCTGGAAATCTAGATTTGTTAGAACATCAGGATTCAGCTTGGTTAGAGCCAAGTCGCTTGAAAACTTTGAATTGGGCACCTGTAGACCGACCAGCTGTAGAATTGTTAGCAAAATAAGAGCATCACAAATGTGGTGCTCTTATTTATTAGTTATGTAGCGATAGAGAGTATCAGGAATAGGATTATCTAGTTTGAAATTCATAGTAACAATACTTTCATTACCACTTTCCAGTGGGCGCACTAATTCTTCAACAGTAGATGGTACGATGGTTAAGTCACCTAAATAGTAAAAATCTCCACCTTCAGCATCATCTTTAATGATAAATAATTTTAGATCTAATCCATTTTCAGGGGAATTGATAATTGTTTTTACATCTGGTGACTCAAGTGTACGCTTGTTTTTAGAAAACCATTTTAGAGTAGTTTCATTTAATAACTCATCTTCGTATTTGATAGTATCACTGATTTCATCATCTTTATGATAGGTGATGAAGATTGGACAAGTGTTAGTGTTCTTGTCTATTTTATAGCCACCAATATTAAGTGGAGGTTCATCTTTAGACCAGTTAAGAAGTTTACAGACATCACGACGAGAATATTTTTGACCGATTGTAAATATTTCAGGATAATCATTCGTTTTGTAGAGTCCAGCCTCAATAACATCATTAAAAAGCAAGGCAAAATCAGAGTTCTTGAAACAATCTAGGACCTCAGGATTGAGCTTATAAACATTTTTTTCTAGAGTGACCAGAGGTTCAGTACCGAATTTTTTTACCTCTTGAGATTTAAGAAATTGAAGACTTAATACATTTTCAACAGAGGAGATGATTGAGTCTTTAGTAGATAATTGTTCTGTTTCCAATATCTCAATAAATTTATCTTTCGAGACTTTATCCTGTTTGATAAGTTCCTGAAGTAGAAGAAGCTCATGTTTTCGTTTGCCAGGAAGAAATTCAAATGTGATAAAACTCAACCAGTTACTTTCAGCATCAGTGAGTTCAATTGACTTGTTTGAAAATTTGTTAATAACATCTGCATAGTTTTTAAAGCTGTTATTGTTGAAAAATACTATGGGATCAATATTATCAAAGGTTAAATGGTCGATTAGCATAGGCGTTCTACCAAGTTTATTTTCAAGATCTGTATAAGCATCTTTGAGAATTTTCATGTTAGATAGAACCGTGTTTGTAATCGATTTGAAGATTTGTTCTTTAGCAACTTCCTCAAAGTTTACGGTTGTTAAACCACTCAAGATATTTGGTTCACGCAGTTCACGACGGTAATTATCTTTATTCATAGATTTATCACCGAATAATGCAATTGGAATCAGATAGTTATTTTTGTAATTACCAATAAAATCAATAATAGTAACGTAATCCTTGCTTTTATGCTTACGAAGTCCACGACCAAGTTGCTGAACAAAAATGATACTTGATTGCGTGTTACGTAACATAACTACCTGGTTTACGGATGGTATATCTATTCCCTCATTAAAGATATCAACGGTTAAGATATATTCAAGCTTTCCATCTTCTAATTGCTTAACAACCTTTTCACGATAGTTGATATCGTCATCACCAGTCAATGCGATGGTACGTTTCCCATGTTGATTAAGTTTTATTGATAATTCTCTGGCTTCTGCTTTTGATGAGCAAAAAATAAGTCCTCGAACTTGATTATTACAAACACCATAGAAGTCAATTTTATTTAGAATATGTTTAACACGCTCATCTGATGTAAGGTTTGAGATATTTGATTTTTCGTCAATAAGTTGACCATCAATTTCAATGTCTTTAACACCAAAATAAACGAAAGGACAAAGCATGTCATTTTCTAATGCATCTTGTAGGCGAATCTCATAGGCAATATTATAGTCAAAAATCTCGTAGATATTTTGGCCATCAGTACGTTCAGGAGTTGCTGTCATACCTAGATAAAAATTGGGTGTAAAATGGTCCATAACTTTTTTGTATGAATCAGCCCCAGCCTTATGCACTTCGTCAATGAGAATATAGTCGAAGAAGTCTTTTGAAAATGCTTTTAAGTTCTCCTCGCGTGACAATGTTTGAATAGTCGCGAAGATATATTTTTTACCAGTTAAATCGTCACCTGAGTGATAAATATGTCCTTCAGAGGGATTAAAGCCCAGAACTTTTTGAAAATCTATTAAAGATTTTTTGAGAATCTGTTCACGATGGACGATAAATAACATGCGTTCAGGATTATATTGTTTAACGTCAAAGGCAGATAAAAATGTCTTACCAGTACCTGTGGCACTGATAACGAGTGCCCTATCTTTTCCCTGTTCACGAATATTTCTGAGTCCTTCTAGTGCGGCTTCTTGCATTTTATTAGGAACTATTTTTTCAGCTGAATAGGGGAGTTTCTCTTCGTCATTAATCTTTGTGAGACTAATAACCTTCTTTCTCTTTTGAGCATAGGTATCAATTATTTCGGGTGTTAGTAACTCTGACTGTTCCCAAATACGGTCAAATTCTGATTTGGTATTCTGAATGAATTCCCCGTTATGAGTAGAGGTTAGTTTGATATTCCATTCATAATTGATTTTTAGAGCCGTATGAGTAAGGTTGGAACTACCTGAAATCAGTACCTGTTTACCAGTATGTTCGAAGAGATAAAATTTAGCATGCATCTGCATTTTTTCAGGTGTTAAACGGACTTCAACGTTTTTAAGTTTTAGTAGCTCACGCATTGCATCAGGGTCGTTGAAATCTAGATAAGGGGAAATCAAGATTTTTCCTGGCACTTTCTTGTCCATTAGATCTGATAACTGAGACTTAATCATGGCAATTCCATTTTTAGTGACAAAGGCAACAGAAAAGTAGAAAGCAGTACACTTACTTAATTCTTCCTGCAGGTCTGTCAAGACATAGCGCTTTTCATCACTATTATTCACAAGAATTTGCGGAGAATACCCACCCTCTTGATATTTAATGTTATCAACAAAACCAAACTTAAGTGATTTTATCAAAGTGTCCTGAAATAAATTAATTCCCTCTGGCATTGTATAAGCCCTTTCTAAGTTGCAGGATAAACCTATTATAGCAAATACTAGTTACGAAAATGGTTTAGGTTGAAATTTTTAACTTTTTTTCCAATTCTAACTTGCATTCGAATAAACATATCTCTTTTTTGTTCTTCTAGGCTAGGATGCTCATGGATGACCTCACAAAGATAGTCTCCAATAATTTGATAACCTTGTTCACGAATATCTAAGAGGAATTGAGGCAAGAGCTTAATTTCTTCTTCGAATGATTTACAGTAACGTATAGCGTAGTTACCTTCTGGGAGTATGTTTTTGGTTAGATGAGAGTGATAGATGGGTTCATCATCAAATAGTGTAAACTCTTTGGAATCAAAGTTTTGACTGATGAAATTCTCTTTTGGCATAATTGAACCTACTCGACTAAAATGATTGAAAAAAGGATTGTATTGTATGATTTCTTGCTTAAAACATCGTAAATGAAGTTCGTATTCCTCAGTTGACATCTGATAGATATTTGAATCAATCTGAAAGCGATAAAGAGAACGTTCAGGAAATGTTTGGATTTCCAAGTGTTGAGAGTGGGATTTCGCCTGGTAAAGCAAGGCTCCAGATTGATAGATTTCAATTTCTCGAAGTTGTTTTTTGATACGTTTTTGTTCTTCAATGAGTTGCTGATACTTGTCGATAATCAGTTTGTGAAGGTGTGAATTTTCGATATCAGACAGGATTTCCTTAATCTCTTCCAAAGAAAAGTCAAGTTGACGCAAATACTGTATGGCATCCACAAGGGATGATTGCTCAATATGATAACCTCTATAGTTGGTTTCAGGGTCGACTTGATATGGTTTCAAGAGACCAATCTGGTCATAGAATCTTAGCGTACGAATAGGAATATTATTTAATTTGGAGAACTCTCCAATTCGTAAAATGTCTTTCATTTTTCACCAAACTTTCTATTGACTCTCTAGTTACTAGAGACATTATAATATAATTGTGAAATAAATAACAACCTTTATAGAAAGAAGGCGAAATCTATGAAAAATACTAAAATTCGTGCAGTACAATTTGGTTGTGGGAAAATGTCTCAAGTTCTTTTCAAATACATGTTAGATCATGGTATTGAAATCGTTGGAGCGATTGATAATAATCCAAATATTGTTGGTCAAGATGTAGGTGATTTTGCAGGACTCGGTTATAAAACTGGTGTCCTAATTTCAGACAATGCGGAGGAAGTCTTTAGCAATTGTGATGCTGATATCGCCATCGTGACAATTCTTTCCTATATGCCAGAAATGTATGATTTCTTTGAAACAGCTATTAAGCATGGGGTCAATGTTATAACAACTTGTGAAGAAGCCATTTATCCTTGGACAACCTCACCATCTGAGACCAATCGCTTAGATAAATTAGCGAAAAAATATGGCGTTACAATTATGGGATCTGGGATGCAAGATATTTACTGGATTAATATGCCTTGTCTTGCCATGGCAGGGCTAAACAGAATCGATAAGATCAAAGGTAAGGTTAGCTATAATGTAGAAGACTATGGACTTGCTCTTGCAGAAGCTCATGGTGCTGGTTATGATTTAGAACGATTTGATGCTGAAATCGCAAGTGCTGAAAGTTTCCCATCTTATATGTGGAATTCTGCTGAAGCTATTTGTTCAAAAATGAATTGGACCATTAAGGATATTTCTCAAAAGAGTGTTCCTTATGTTCTAGATGAGGATGTCTATTCTGCAACTCTTGGTCGAACTATTAAAGCAGGTGACGTGACAGGTATGTCAGCAGTAACAACGATTCATACTCATCAAGGAGTTGAGTTTGAAGTGGAATGTATAGGTAAGGTATATCGTGAAGATGATGGAGATATGTGTGACTGGGAGATTACTGGTGAGCCTAATCTTGTCTTCTCAGTGTCAAAACCAGATACAGTTGCACATACCTGTGCAACTATTATCAACCGAATTCCTACAGTATTAGATGCACCAGCTGGCTTTGTGACATCTGAAAAAGCTCGTGAAGTTGAATTCCCTACTTATCCATTGCATACTTACGTTAAATAGCAGAAAGTTCTCCCTCTGAAGTTATCAAGAGGGAGAACTTTTTGATAGTTTTGAGTTAAACAACTTCCTTATGTTAGGAGAGTAACATGAAGGTGATGGTTTGGGGATACTTGCAATTATAGTAGTAACTTTGGTAAGTTTTATTATCACAAACCAGGTGAATCAACTAGCTTATTTTTTTACTAACCACTATGCTAGCGGTGATGGGAGGTTCGGTTACTTGAGTAAGGGCTCCAAGAGCAAAATATAAAAGAAGGTTTCACGGTAATTACGAGAGAAATTTTTTCTATTTATACTAATTATTCTTTGTAACTAGCAAACATCTCATCGATATCCTCTTCAACCAAGTGATAGATTTTCCAATCAAATTCAGTTCTAGCAACATCATCAACCAAGACTGTATAACAGAAATCCATGTAATCTTCATAAAAATCAGAGATGAAGGGGAGGAGTGTGTCACTAATATCAGATGAATAGAGTTTTTCATCAAGATGTTTAAAGAGATAGTCTGTACCCATAATCGTTTCATTCTTGAGTTTTTGTGCATCTTCAAGATTAAAGCTATCACTTTGGGGATTCAGAAAATCGTGCTTTGCTAGCCAGGCTACGAAGACACTGAGATGAAAGGCAGCTCTTTTGCTAATCTCTAGCATATCTGATTTGCTTAGTTTTTCTGACGGGATATCATTTTCTTCACAATAGAATACAAGTGCATGATTGAAAAAATAATCTGCGCGGTCTATGGGAAAGTCTAATTGACTTTCTTCTCTCTTTGTCTCAGGCTGTTCAATTACAGTTGATTTTTTCTTAAAAAGGGACTTCAGTTTTCTAAACATGTTTATACCTCATATAAAAATATCCCATTATTTGACTAATGGGATATCATTTTTATTTCATCGTTGGGAACAACAAGACATCACGGATGGTTGTTGTGTCAGTGAGGAGCATGCAGAGACGGTCGATACCGATTCCGAGTCCCCCTGTTGGTGGCATACCGTATTCGAGGGCTTCAACGTAGTCGTAGTCGATGCCTGTTGCTTCGTCGTCCCCGAGTTCTTTAGCAGCAGCTTGTGCTTCGAAACGTGACAATTGATCGATTGGGTCGTTCAATTCGGTGAAGGCATTTCCGTACTCTTTAGTCATGATGAAGAGTTCGAAACGGTCAGTGAAGCGAGGGTCTTCTGGGTTTTTCTTAGCCAATGGAGACACAGCAACTGGGTGACCGTAAACGAACGTTGGTTGAATCAATGTTTCTTCAACGAATTCTTCGAAGAAGGCGTTGATGATGTGACCAACTTCAGTGTAGTGTTTTTCAACTGGAACATTCTTTTCTGCAGCAATAGCTTTGGCTTCATCCAAAGTCATGTCTTGCCAGAAGTCAACGCCAGTGATTTCCTTGATAGCGTCAACCATGTGGATGCGTTTGAATGGTTCGTTGATCTTGATTTCAGTTCCTTGGTAGTTGATAGGTCCGTCACCTTTAACAGCTTTAGCAGCGTGTTGGATGATACCTTCAGTCAAGTTCATGATATCGTGGAAGTCAGCGTAAGCTTGGTAAACTTCGATAGATGTGAACTCAGGGTTGTGAGTGGCATCCATACCTTCATTACGGAAGATACGTCCGATTTCGTAAACGCGTTCCATACCACCAACGATGAGACGTTTGAGGTGGAGTTCAGTCGCGATACGAAGCACCATGTCGATGTTTTGAGCATTGTGGTGCGTGATGAAAGGTTTAGCAGCAGCACCACCAGCTTCATTGTGAAGAACAGGTGTTTCTACTTCAAGGAAACCTTGAGCATCAAGGTAGCGACGGATTTCAGAAATGATTTTTGAACGTGTGACAAAGCGGTCAAAGCTTTCACGGTTAGAAATCAAATCGAGGTAACGTTTACGGTAGATTGTTTCAACGTCTGAAAGTCCGTGGAATTTCTCAGGCAATGGACGAAGGGCTTTAGACAAGTGTGTGATATGAGTAGCTTTAATAGAAAGTTCTCCCATATCTGTACGCATAACTTCACCTTCGATACCGAGGAAGTCACCAAGGTCAGCTTTCTTGAAGATTTCGTAGTTTTCTTCACCGACAGCATCTTTACGCACGTAGATTTGGATTTGACCATCGCGGTCTTGGATGTGGGCGAAGCCAACTTTACCTTTACCACGTTTAGTCATCAAACGACCTGCGATAGTAGCAGTTTCGTTGATTTCGTGCAATTCTTCTTTTGTTTTGTCAGCGTATTTTTCTTTTAATTGACCAGATGTAGCTGTGCGTTCGAATCGCTTACCAAAAGGATCGATTCCTTGTTCAGCCAAAGCCGCCATTTTTTCACGACGGACAATCTGTTGATCGTTCAATTCTTCCATGTGTTGATTTGACATGTTAGTCCTCCATAAAATAGTCGTAATTATTGTATCATAAATCACCTTCTAAAGATAGGACAAATGATTAAATGTCAGATAAATAAAGCTAGGATTTGTCTATTTTTAGGACAAATCGTTAACTAGCATTAATCTTTGATTAGAAAGTTATAGAATTTATTGACAAATATAATAAAAAGGGTGTACAATAGCAAAGTAAGCTTCGTATGATATAAGGAGGAAATACGATGAAAAAGAAAAAATATGTTAGTAAAGCCGTGATGCTTGGCGCTTTACTAGCACCTATTGGGATGCCTACGGTATCTGTGTTAGCAGATAGCTTTTATCAAAATCAAACGAGTGCTCATGCTGCTGATATTACAAACTGGATTGCCAGCACACCTGAACAAATTACAAATAATTTGACAACTCAGAATATCAATCCACAGCAGTTAGATGGCCAACAGTACGTGATTCAATGGGGAGATACCTTGTGGGGAATCTCTCAAGCAACTGGGATTTCTATTGAAAAATTAGCCTACGATAACAATATTCAGAATATTGATCTTATCTTTGCAGGTGATATCCTCATCTTGAAACGTGACGGTGATGTCCCAGCAGGTTACCATGTGACTGGTAATGGTTACCGTTGTGCACATTCTAAGATTGTTATCAACAACTACTACGGTGATAACAACCGAGTGATTATCAATAACAGCACTTTTGTCTCTGATGACCATTCTAAGAATACAGTGATTTACGCTCCAGATAATTCTGACAATAGCGTTTCATTCTCAAATAGCACAACTAACAATAACAACGGTAAAGACAAAGATACTAAAGATTCTAAAGATGGCAAGGACTCTTCTTCATCATCAGAATCTAAAGATGCTTCATCAAGTTCAACAAGTGGATCATCATCATCTTCTGCATCAAGCTCAACAGCAAGCAGTAGTGAAAGCAAAGCAAGTACAGAAAGTTCTAAGGAAAAAGAATTGACTGATGATGCTTTCCAAGACAAGGTTCAAAGCGAATTCGAACAAGTATATCAACAAAAACGCTCAGGTAGTCCTGCATGGACATTCTTCTCACATGAAGGTGATAAGACTGGTGCAAATGCTACTGCTAAGAAGGACACTGAAAGCAAAGCCCTTTACCTTGAAGGTGAAACGCCAAAAGCTAAAGATATTGTTGATGGACCTAAAGATGGTGCCAAAACGGAAGCTAATGCGAAAGCTCTCGCTGAAAAGATTTACGACACCCTTAGCAACGGAGGTAAGCTGTCAGATCTTATTAAGGCAAAATATGCTCAAATTCAGGTAAGTTATAAGGGTGATAAGTGGGCTTTCAACGTTGATGTTTATAAAGAAAAAGAAAGTTCATCATCAAGCACTGAAAAATCATCAGAATCTAAGGCGTCATCAAGTGATGATTCTCAAACAGAAACACGCATGAGTTCAAGCTCATCAAGTGTTGAACGTTCATCATCAAGTTCTTCAAGTCACACTGAAACAGACTCAGAGGCAACTTTCTCTGACCTAACTGGTGACGAATAGAGAGGGGCAGCACATGTCAAAGAGAAATATCATTATTAGTGTCGTTCTCGCCTGTCTCTTGGTTACGGGAGCTGGATTTGGTGCTTTCTATTACTGGGGAACACACCATTTGGATAGTGTTGTACCTGGTAAGGTTTACCAATACTCAAGTACTCTAAACGGTGAGGTCAATAATCGTGTCATGTATGTAGCCTTCCAAGAAGGTGGTAACAAGGCACTTGTGAGTCAAGATCGTACGACAGTGGTTAATGCTGCTAAGAGTCAGACTGATTTTGACAAGGCCTATAATGACCAAACAGCTAAGTGGGAATACAGTGTAACAAAAACAACATTGACTCTTGGTAAAAAAGAGGACGATCAATTGTCACAATGGCAGTACAACAAGGTCTTTGCTTATGGTGACCACTTCACATCAAAAGATTTTTATTACCAGATTGCCAAAGGTGGTCAGGGTGAAGTCAAACAAAAAATGACCTTCAAAGAAATTAAATAAGTGTCTGAATATGACAAGATGCATTAGGTTTGGGACAGTATGTTCCAAACCTTTTTCTATCTTCAAAACACGAATAATCTTTTCTTAAGTGGGGTCGAAATTTGAAATAAGAGGGTAAAAACGGTATAATAAGACTGTTTGGGCAATTGCATTCTGATAAAAAATAGACGAGTAAGATTGCCCCAAGACAGTTGACTTAAAGCTTACTTTTGCAAGACTTAGGATTAAATTAGGAGCTGACTGATATTGCAGTTTAGTTATTAGATCTCTTAATTTACCTAAGTCTCTGACAAGAGAATGATATAAGAAAGAACGGACAGATGATTACCTCTATTGTTTTTGACGTTGACGATACTATTTACGACCAACAGGCACCTTATCGTATTGCCATGGAAAAATGTTTCCCTGACTTTGATATGAGTCACATGAATCAAGCCTACATTCGTTTCCGCCACTATTCTGATGTTGGTTTTCCACGTGTAATGGCAGGTGAGTGGACAACCGAGTATTTCCGTTTTTGGCGCTGTAAAGAGACCCTTTTGGAGTTTGGCTACCGTGAAATTGATGAAGAAACGGGTAACCATTTCCAAGAGGTTTACGAGCATGAGTTGGAAAACATCACCATGCTTGATGAAATGCGCATGACCCTTGATTTCCTCAAGGAAAAAAATGTGCCTATGGGGATTATTACCAATGGACCAACAGAGCACCAACTTAAAAAGGTTAAGAAGTTAGGACTTTATGATTACGTTGATCCTAAGCGTGTCATCGTCAGTCAGGCGACAGGCTTCCAAAAGCCTGAGAAGGAAATCTTCAACCTCGCAGCTGAGCAATTTGACATGAATCCATCGACGACGCTCTACGTTGGAGATTCTTATGACAATGATGTCATGGGGGCCTTCAATGGTGGCTGGCACTCAATGTGGTTTAACCACCGTGGACGTAGCCTTAAACCAGGTACTAAGCCAGTCTTCGACTTGGAAATTGATAGTTTTGAGCAACTCTTTGGAGCGGTGAAAGTCCTTTTCGACCTTCCAAATAATAAATATATCTTTGATATCAATGATAATGAAAATCCAGTCCTTCAACTAGGTATCAATAATGGTCTTATGATGGCGGCTGAACGTCTTCTGGAGAGCAATATGAGTATTGATAAAGTGGTTATCCTTCTTCGTTTGAATGCGAACCAGGAAAAAATCCTTCGTATGAAATATGGAAGATAATAGAGCGGCCTCGTGTGGCCGTTTTATTGTCTAGAACGTGAGATAAGGAGTTTGAAAATGGTAGAAATCAACAACTTAAAACATGATATTGAAGCACTAAGTGCTGAACGTGAGGCTTTGAGAAAAGAGGTCGAATCACTCGAAGCCAAACGTGACGATCTCTTTGAAGGTGTTAGAGATGCAGAACAGATGAAGTGTCTTGCCTGGGATTCCTATAATGCATTATCAGACCACCTTAATACTGAAGAAAAGCAACGAGAGTTTGCTAACAACTATTGGGAACATGTTCATAGAACTGTCAAAATATATATGGAATTTGTCTTGAGTCGTGGTCTTCGTTTTAAGCGTTTATTGTCTGAAGGACAGTATGATCTTGTTTTACAGGAACTAGACGTTTTCGAAAAGGAATTAGATGATTTGGCTCGAGGATTTGGTGTTGAATTAGACCGTTTGCCAGAGGAACCGAGTTGGAAATAATGGAAGTGAAGCTCTTAAAGTAATAGCTTTAAGGGCTTTTTGAGTGCAAAAAAGCGACCCTAAATCAGGATCGCTTGTCTTATGAAGTTGGTCGATGATTTTAGCTAATCTTGTTTTGTTCATCCATATAAGATGTATCATTCCAACATTTAAGAGTGAAGTGCTCGAAATCATTGGTTTCGAGAATAGTGACAGAGGCATTGTCAAGACCTCCTGCCTTACGAAGAAGACCAGGTTCAAAACCAAGGAGGGTACGGATAGAAGCTGTTAGGTTAGCTCCGTGACCGACAATGAGGACATTTTTAGCATTACTATCTTTAAGTGTTTTGACAAATTCAGCCACACGTTTGGTTGTCTGGTAAACAGACTCAGCTTGGAAGTCATTAGCACGGAAGTTGGCTAGGTTATGACGGAAGGCATCCATTTCTTTTGGATAGATGGCCTGAACGAGTGAAATTTTTTGTCCTTCCAGTTTTCCAAGCTGCCATTCACGCAAAGCTTTAGTGTAGGTAACTTTAGCTTTAGGTTTTTGAGACTCCATGATGAGCTCTGTAGTTTTTTTAGCACGTGGTAGGTCACTTGAGAAGACCAAGTCAAAATGAGTGTCACTAAGATAGTGACCTAGCTCACGTACTTGTTCAATAGATTCTTTAAGCAAAGGCGAGTCTCCCTTGGCGCCTTGAAGTCGGCCTTCCAAGTTCCACTCAGTTTTACCGTGACGTACAAAATACAGTTTCATGATTACTCCTTAATATCAGCAAATTCAGCATTAACAAAATCAGCAAGTTCTTGACTATTGATACGGATAGAACGCCCAATTTCTCCCGCTGAGACAATAAGGAAGCCAGCTTCTTGGGCAGACTGATCGATGTAAATAGGGAAATTGTGTTTTTGGCGAATACCCACTGGGTTGTTGGCCCCGTGAACATAGCCTGTTGTTTTTTGGAGATCCTTTTGTGGAATCATTTGAACCTTCTTGTTCCCTGAAATTTTAGCTAATTTCTTTTCAGACAGGTGCTCGGTGATAGGGACGATGCCGATGACTGGTCCTGTCTTATCCCCCTTAAGGGCGAGGGTTTTATAAATGCTCTCACGCGCCACATCTTCTGGAAGCTCCCCTTCTAAACCATTGAAGGATAAGCTATCATGGTCAATCTTAGCTTTATCAAGAATTTGGTCAACCAGGGTCTTCTTGACTTTGCCTTTCTTAGCCATTGTCATATCTCCTTTTAAAGTTATACATTTCTACCATCCATTATAACACATTCGACCGAACACGCCTAAACCAATTTGACAAGAAGAAAACCAGTGCCTTAGACACTGGTTTTTACTGACTACTAGATGAACTTGTCGAAGTAGTCTTCTTATTTTTAGTTGGTTTTTGCTTAATCTTACCAAAGAGTTTTTCAAAGGTTTTACGTTTGTTTTTCTCAGGATTAATTTGGTTAAGATCTAGGATATTGTCGAAACCAGGAAGGCTTCCTTGTGATGTATATTGGTGAAGGTCATAGTCGATTTCAGTATTTGGCAAAGCCTCATAATAACCAGAATCGGTACCATAGGCTGGAATCCAAACAGCGTCGAAGTTTTTAGTTGAAACTTCTTGCTCAAGCATGAAATAAGCACCAATATAGAGACCAACTTTTTCAGCTCCAAGACGTTTGAGCTCAGCAAGAAAGGCTTGGACACCTTCTTCCATGTTAGACATGGTTTCCTCTTCAACGTCAATCCAGTAATAGGTAGGTTTATATGGAGAAGCATTCTTGTAGAAAATACGAGCTTCTTCCTTCATCTCCTTTACAGAAGTACCTTGAGCGTAAGAGTAAACGGCAACTGGAACGTCACGTTTTTTGAGTTCTTTGATATGTGTTTTAAAAGATTTATCGATCCCATTTGAACTTGCGGCATTACTATCCTTACTAATCTGTGATCCACCAAAGACGCGGACGATAGCACCAGAAATATGATTTGACAAGACATCGTAATCGATATCCTGAGGTAGTTGCCACCCCGAAAGGTCGATAATGGGATTGAGTATCAGCTCCTCGTCGGAACTGCTAGATGTACTACTGGTTGTTGTTTTTGGTTTAGTAGCAGAAGGAATAGCAGATTTCACGTTTTGAAGATGCGCCTGC
The DNA here is from genome assembly GCF_001814615.1 of Streptococcus sp. HMSC078H12. Classification (NCBI taxonomy): domain Bacteria; kingdom Bacillati; phylum Bacillota; class Bacilli; order Lactobacillales; family Streptococcaceae; genus Streptococcus; species Streptococcus sp. HMSC078H12. Next base: position 471,082 of record NZ_KV817316.1, read on the forward strand.
TGTTTGGACGTATTGTGAATATTTGCAATAACTAATGCTAATCCTAAAAGAGCTAGAACCACGTAAACAACGATCGGTTTTATTCTTTTTCTCATTACTCCCATTCTACCTTAAATAGCGCAAAAATGCAAAATAGAGTGTTTATAAATTCTGTGAGAGATATTAAAGTGACTGATTTTCAAAAAGCCTTTGTAGTGCTGACTTAGGCACATTTTATGAATAAGGGTGTTTTGCGCTGGTCTTGAATTAAGTGAATTTTTCATTTATTAAAGCAAGAAATTTAACTTAAAAGTCAGTTTCTTCCTTGAAACTAGCGCCACTAGTGGCATCAGACCAGGCGACAAGAGCTTGAGCAGAGTTATCCAGATAGGTCTTGAGAGGTTGCTTCAAATCATAAATAGTCTCCCAAAATCCTAGGACCTTTCCTTCGTTGTCGATAGCAGCTTGGTAGGTCTGGATGAGGACTTGATCAAAACTGTCAGTTGGAATCTGATAACTTCTTTCTTTGGTAGGAGACGCTAGAACTTCAGATACAATCCAATCAGGCAGATTTTCAGGCTCACGGGGGAAGAAACTACCGTCAGCGCCACCGTTGTCGTAGAGAAAGTTTCCTTGGGGATCATAGGCTGCTAATTTATAGGGCAGGTGATTCAGTAGTGTTTTTAAATCGTTCATACCTTCATCATAGCTTCTTTCAGGAGAAATGGCAATGCTTTGGATTGAGAAGAATACTATCATAGGATAGTATCAGTTTGTCCGAGGAAAGTATTATCTCTTGGAGCAGTATCAGGGTATAATAAGGTAAAAGAAGACTCGAGGTGAAAACATGTCAAAACTTATATTTCTAGATGTTGATGGGACATTGGTGGATTATCATAATCGTATTCCAGAGTCAGCAGTCAAGGCAATTCGTCAGGCGCGTGAAAAGGGGCACCTGGTCTATGTTTGTACCGGACGTAGCAAGGCAGAAATGCAACCGGAATTATGGGAAATTGGCTTAGATGGGATGATTGGTGGCAATGGTTCTTATGTGGAGTATCATGGCCAGGTCCTCATGCATCAGCTGATTTCCAAGGAAGATGCAGCAAAGATTGTGGATTGGCTGACAGAGCGCCATCTGGCCTTTTATCTGGAGAGTAATAACGGCCTCTTTGCCAGTCCTGATTTTCGGGAGCGGGCGCGTGAGACACTTAAGACTTACGCTATTCAAAAGGGGCAATCTGCAGAGCCTGTTGAGGGTAAGGAACCAGAAGATTTCATTCATGGCCTCCAGTATGGTGGGGAACTCTACCGTGACGACCTAAACAAGGTCAGTTTCGTTTTGGAGTCCTATCAGGATCACTTGGATTCCAAAGAAGCTTTTCCACAGCTTGAAGCCCATACTTGGGGAGGACGAGGTGAAACAGCCTTATTTGGTGACTTGGGTGTTAAGGATATTAACAAGGCCCATGCCATTGATGTTCTTTTGGAACATTTGGGGGCTAAGCGTTCGGATACCATTGTTTTCGGCGATGCCAAGATTGATATCCCTATGTTGGAATACTGTGAGGTTGGTGTTGCCATGGGAAATGGTGGCCCAGAAATATTGGCTATGGCAGACCTAGTCACAGACGATGTTGAAGCTGATGGCTTGTACAAAGCTTTTGATAAATTGGGCTTGTTGAAATAGAAAAAACTGAGTTCCATTTGGTAGCTCAGTTTGTGTTTTATGCCGGTTTACGACCGATAAATTTTTTCAAGAGATATAAGAGATAGCTAACAGCGATATACCCAGCACTAATAACTAGGACATTTACCAAGACCTTGTTCCAACCAAATTTATTGACATTGATAAAGAAGTAGGCGAAGGGGCTATCTTTGGCACCTGGAATTGGGAGTTTTAGTACCAAGCCATTTAGAAGGGCAAAGACAAAGTAAGACAGAGGGACCACGGACCAGTAAATTGGCTCACGTAGACGGTAGGCCTTCTTAGCATCGAAAATGAGGGTATCAAGCACCAATCCCCAAGGCACAATATAGTGGACCAAGAAGTTACGGAGGGTCCAGAATTTCTCAGGCTCTGTAATAGGTGCCAAGAGGATATGATAGATGACTCCAGTGATGAGGATAGCCATGGTTACGCCACCCTTGTAACGCAAGAGTTTGGTGTTAGTCGTCGCATCCCCTTTTTTGAAGTCATAGATGATAAAGAAAATCAAACTAGAGAAGACGAGGATATTGGACAAAACAGTGTAATAGAGCAACATGCCCCAACCATCATCATGGATTTGGATAGAGACTCCTACCAGTCCACAGAGGGCTAGTAAGATACGGTAAAATCGTGAAATAGTCATAAGCTTCCTTTTCCTAATAAATAATCTCTCTTATCATATCACATTTTTCACTAACAATTTATTGAAAATTCTAGTAAAATCAAGGTAAGAAAGACTTTAAGGAGTAATGATGTCCAATTTAATCGATTATCTTGATAAGGTTAAGGATTTGCCTTTCGACCAAGAGCCTCTAAATATCTTGGATAAGGTTTGCATCAATGAGATTGGCTACCTGACTTATGAAAAATGGCTCTCAGCAAGTGATTTGAAGGAAACCATCAATCTACATGATTATGCAGAGGGTAAGGACCTAAATCCCGATTATACCTTCATGGTGACTAAGGAACGGGTAGATTTGGCTGAAGCCATGGTCAGGTCGAAGCGTTTTGCTGGACTTAATCTAAGTGACTACTGTAGTGTCTTGGACAAGGAAGTGGAAAAACAGTTTGCGGCTATGATTTTCAGTCTGCCTGAATTGGATTACCAGCAGATTGTCTTTCGTGGGACAGATGATAGCGTCATTGGGTGGAAGGAGGATTTTCAGCTGACCTACAGTCGGGAGATTCCTGCCCATCGTTCAGCCATGGCTTTTCTGGAGAAGCACTTGCCCAACCTCACTGGTCATGTCATTGTTTCTGGACATTCCAAGGGTGGCAATCTTGCCCTCTATTCGGCTGTTCAGAGTTCGACTGTCCTGCGTGAGAAAATAGCAGAGCTTTTGCTTCTGGATTCCCCGGGATTGATGAAGCCCCTCTTAGAGAAGCCTTCTTACCAAGAGTTGAAAGCTAAGATGACGGTTATCAGACCTCAAGAATCTGTTGTAGGAGTCATGCTTTACTGGGATAAGGTCGCAAAGCTCGTAGCAGCAGATGGCATAGGCATTGCTCAACACAATGTCTTACTTTGGCAGGTTGACTTGGAAACAAATGATTTTGTTTATGTGGACCAGCCCACAGACCTGAGTCAACGCTTAAAAGAGACCTTCCAAGAGTGGATTGAGACCTTGCCAAATCAAGAACTCAAGCAAGTCTGTGATTTATTCTTTGATACTATTCTTGATTCTGGAATTGAAAGTCTAGATGATATTGGGATTAAAACTCTCCCTAAGCTAGGCCAGATGTTGCAAGAATTTGGCAATCTCTCGGACCAACAAAAGAAGGTGCTGCAGGATGGTTTCAACCAGTTACTCTGGATATTTTGGAAGTCAGGAACCAAAAAATCTAACCTGCCCAAGCTAGAACTTCCTGATTTCATCAAGAAGTTGAGTGATTTTACCAACAACGATTAGGGGCAGCGGAATCATAGAAGTGGAGGATTTTATGTCTAAAAACGTATTGATTACAGGAGCAACATCAGGAATTGGTGAAGCAACGGCGCGTGCCTTTGCCAAAGAGGGAGAAAATCTCATCCTAACCGGTCGCCGTGTAGAGCGTTTAGAAGCTCTAAAAGAAGAGCTCCAAGCAACCTATCCAGATCAAAAAGTTTGGACCTTTGCCCTGGATGTCACTGATATAGCCATGGTCAAGGATGTTTGCCAAGCTATTCTCAAAAGTGTGGGGCAAGTTCATGTCTTGGTCAATAATGCAGGTCTGGCACTAGGTTTAACAGCCTACCAAGACTATGAGGAGTGGGACATGCTAACCATGCTCGATACCAATGTCAAGGGCTTGATGATGGTGACACGTCAGATTTTGCCAAGCATGGTTGCTGCCAATGAGGGTCATATCATCAATATGGGCTCTACGGCGGGCATCTATGCCTACGCAGGTGCTGCCGTTTACTCAGCCACCAAGGCCGCAGTGAAAACTTTCAGCGATGGCTTGCGTATCGATACCATTGCCACAGATATCAAGGTGACAACCATTCAGCCCGGTATCGTTGAGACCGACTTCTCTCAAGTTCGCTTTCACGGTGATAAGGACAAGGCAGCCAAGGTTTATCAAGGTTTAGAGGCCCTCCAAGCCCAAGATATTGCTGATGCTGTTCTCTACGTCACCAAACAACCACGACGTGTGCAGATTTCTGACATGACCATCATGGCAAACCAACAAGCTACAGGGTTTACCATTCATAGGGAGGAAGACTAGGAGAAGCTTATAAAGAATCAGACTAATCCAGCCATTGGCAGTAGCTGGGAAGACTTGCAAACAAAACTCTTTAGCAAGGAAGAAATTGAAGCCAGTTACCAAAGAGTGGAAAATCTCATACAGGGAAAGGGTTGTAAATTTACTTTTTCCGAATAATAGAAGTAGAGGGGCCAACCCTCTATTTTTTATTAAGGAGAAGTAAATGGAAAAAAGACACAAGCATGTCTCGCCGACCTTGGATATCATGGCTAAGAAGATTTTCAGCCTGCCTGAGGTGACGGTGGCATTTATTCGAGATATTTTGGATTTGGATGTTGTGGATGCTCAGATTTTGGAGGGGACACAGCTTCACAAGAAGGACTTTGATGAGGATGAGCTCTTTTCAACCTCGGTGGATGTTCGAGCCAAGTTGAATGATGGAACTGAGGTTATCATTGAGATTCAGGTGCGTAAGCAGCATTATTTTCTCAATCGTTTTCATTATTATTTGGCTAACCAACTAGTAGAAAATGTGCAACACTTACGCCAACAAGGGCAGACGCATAAGATGTATGAGCAGATGGAGCCGGTTTATGGCATAGCTATCTTGGAAAAGACCTTGTTGCCAGATGAGGAGTCCCCGATTAATACTTATTGGATGGCCAATAGTCGGACGGGCAAGCCATTAAATTCTTACTATAAGGATGGAAAACAGCAGAACCTTCTTCAGATTGCCTTTTTAGAGTTGGATAAGTATAATAAAGATAAGCATATCAGGGATGAAGGGCGGCAGTGGCTAGAGTTCTTTGGAAATCTCCCATTTTCTAAGGCACCTAGCCGAGCGGTCACGCATGCCGATTCATTACTGGATTCATCCAGCTGGACACAGGAGGAAAAGGCGATGATTGATGAACTCATACGAATTCAAGAAAATTATGACATGACTATGGAAACAGCAATTGATGAAGCACGTGAAGAAGGTTTGGAGAAAGGACTGGAGCGAGGTCGTCATGAGGAGCGCTTAGAGTTGATTCGTAAGATGCTGTCAAAAGGTCTATCTCTAGAAGTAGTATCAGATGTGACTGGTCTGTCACTTGAAGAACTAGAGGCAATGTTATCGTAAAATCTTGTTAGGTTAGTTATTTTTTTGAAAAATAAGAGGCAGATTTTTGTCTCTTTTTTATTTTTTTGATGTTTAACATTTGTAATACTAAAACATTCGGAAAATAATACTTTGAATCGTAAAATTAAAAAAGACTGTCAAACGTTTGACATAAATCTGAGAAAACAGATTTAATACAATTTGATTGTTTTAGCCGATAAATCTTGCTAAATAAGCCTTTATGGAAGTTTAGAGTTTTCTCTTTCTTACACGTGAAAGAAATTACCTTTTTGTGCGACATTTTTAGACTATAATTTAGAAATGAATAACTGAACTTTCTAATATGACATTTTTGTTAAGACCTTGTTAAAATGGATTACTTAGCCTTTTATTTTGTGTTCTCATGACTTATAATTTGTTTTGGTTTGTTTTGGATTAAAGAAACAACAGCATCATTAAGTACATCAAATATTTAAGAGTCTCTGTTTTTAGTTCGAGAATAGCTTAAAACTAAAATGGAGAGATTGTGAAAAAAAGTATCGGGAGAATTAACTTGTTTAGAGAAAGTAAAACAAAACCAAAGTACAGCATCCGAAAATATTCCATTGGGGCAGCATCGGCTTTGATTGGCTTCATGGCCCTTGCCAATGGGCAAGCAGTTCAGGCTGACGAGGCACAATCGATTAGTGACTTGACTGATGCTTCAAATCAAGCGCAGGCCCCTCAAGCGGTTTCAACAGCTCAGTTGGCGACTTCAGAGCTAGCATCAGAGAGTGTGCAAGCTTCTCAGCCTGCCAATATTATGCCGTCTCAACCTCAGGTAAGGACTGTTCAAGCAGCTGAGCAGACTCCGACCATCGATCAAGTGATTGAGACAGGCACCTCTCAAAATCAAGGAACGTCAGCAAATGTCTTAACCAATGCGACTGAGGGTCAAGGACAAGGCAAGGAGTATAACACAGATGCCTACGGTGCCAAAATGCCTTACACGACTCATGAAGCAGAAAATGCGACTATCGAAAATGGAGCTACAATCCAACAGTCAACTGACATGGAATCTACGGCCGTGGAAGCGACGAACCAAACTTATGTCGAGCTTCCTAAAAAGATGCAGCAGTTACTTTCAATGTCACCGAGCCAGCCAATGCTTTGAATGTGCGTTATACAATACCTGATGGTGCATCAGGTCAGTTGGATGTGCAGGTTAATGGTTCAAGCGTTGGTAATCTTGATTTGTCATCTCACTCAGCATGGCAGTACCTTAAAGGTGACCACGAATATGATCAAGTCGTTGATGGATCAAGTGCACGCTTCCGTTTTGATGAGACACGTCTTCTCCTCAAGGACATCCAATTGAAATCTGGTGATAAGATTTCTTTGGTTAAGAAGAAAGATGACAATGTCCCTTATGGTATTGATTTTATTGAGCTAGAACAGGCTCCAGCGCCAGTTGCCCAAGGTGAAAATAGCATCAGTATTGTGGATAAGGGTGCATCTGCCAATGATGATAGTGATGACACAGCTGCCCTACTTGCGGCTGTTGAGGAAGCTAAAGCTAGCGGAAAATCTGTCTATATTCCAGAGGGACGTTTCAATTTCGACAAACAAGTTAATATCGAAGCTGATAATCTAAAAATTTCAGGTGCTGGTGTTTGGCATACACAACTGCACTTTACAAGTGATAAACGCTATGGTGGTGGAATTGTCTTCGGTCATAATAGTAATGGCATTGAGTTGAGCAATCTTTACATGGATTCCAACTTGACGTCTCGTTATAACGAGGATGCACAGTACAAGGCTATTTCGGGAACACTTGGTAAGGATTCGAAAATTCACGATATCTGGGTTCAGCACTTTGAAGTCGGTATGTGGATTGGAGACTACGACCAGACGGGAAATATGAAGTATACGGATGGTCTTGTCGTTGAAAATGCTCGTATCCGTAATAACTTGGCTGATGGTATTAACTTTGCCCAAGGGACCAAGAATTCAACAGTTAAAAACTCTAATATCCGTGGGAATGGTGATGATGGTTTAGCTATCTGGTCAAGTATTTCAGATGGGACAAATGCCGCAGCTGAGGAAAATAATAAATTCCTCAACAACACCATTGAGTCAGGTTGGCGTGCGGCTGGTATCGGTATTTTTGGTGGTAAGGGGCATGAAATTTCAGGAAACCTCATCAAGGACGTCTTTGCTGGAGCAGGTATCCGTGTAAACACTGTCTTTGCAGGTCACAATTTTGACCTCAATGATTCTGGAATTAAGATTCATGACAATACCATTCTACGTTCAGGGACAACTAATGACCTCTATAAGCTCCATCGTGGTGCCATTGATTTCCAACAAGTTCGTGGAACAATCAAGAATGTTGATGTCTACGATAATAAACTATTGAATACCTTGGCTGATCCAGTGATTACCAAAAACTTTGAGATGGGTGACAATGGTAATGGAGAAATCCGTTTATCTAATAATACGATTGACAATAAGGCGACGATTGTTGGGGCTGTCTCAGCAGTTTCTCCAACAAAACCTGAACCAAAACCTGTCAATAATCCAGTCTCAGAGACTTCAGTTTCCGAGTCACCAAAGAGTGAGGAAAGTTCAAGCACTCCAGTTTCTGAAGTATCAAACAGTGAAGTAATCTCAGAGACCTCAGTTTCAGAAACACCAAAGAGTGAGGCAAGTTCAAGCACTCCAGTTTCTGAAGTATCAACTAGTGAAGTAGTTTCTGAGACATCAGCATCAGAAACACCAAAGAGTGA
>NZ_KV817316.1:479429-580377 GCF_001814615.1 Streptococcus sp. HMSC078H12
GAGGCAAGTTCAAGCACTCCAGTTTCTGAAGCTTCTAACAGTGAAGTGATCTCAGAGTCTTCAGTTTCAGAAACACCAAAGAGTGAAGCAAGCTCAACTGCTCCAGCCTCTGAGTCACCAAAGAATGAGGAAACTTCAGTAGCTTCATCTACTAGTCAGGTTGACGTAGCAATTACTTCTGACAGCCCAGAGAAATCTCCAACTTCAGAAAGCACACAAAAAGATCCGATAAGTGAGGTTTCTTCAGAAGTTATTGAAAAAGGTTCAACAAGTCAGGTTGATGTCAAAGTTTCTGAATCTCCAACAATAGCACGTACATCTGAAGTTGTCAGCATCTTACCAAATAGTCAGGTCGCTTATAACAATGACCTAAAAATCTCTGTAACAAGCAGTCAGCTCGCCTCAGAAGCTATTCGCTATAATTCTCTTTTGAATGAGAAGTCTGTGGATATGATTGCAAGTAAAGTTATGGCGGTTATGGCCTCTGAAACATTAGCCTCAGAAGCGGCATCACTTACAAGCTCTGAAGGTGTTGCCAAAGAGATTAGCAGTGATTTGTCAGAATTGGCGGAAAGCAAGAAGGATGACACACCTAAGAATGTCGCTCGTATTGATAAAGCAACTGAGGCAAAACAGGTGGCCAAGAGTTCTGAAAGCCAAGCTAGCACTTCAAAAGAAAAAGGTAAGTCTAATACGACAACGGTCTTCCTTCTTGTCGGAGTTGCTGCAGCACTAAGTATATCTACAGTTTATCTTACAAAACAAGGTAAAAAAGCAGGTAAATAATAGGTAAGAAACATCCATTAAATTGGGTGTTTTTGTTTTTAAGCAAGCTCTAAGATACCTAATATCATTATTCTTTATTTTTAATCATCCACTTTGATTTGGTCCTGTATAATTAAAGTGATAAGAAAAATTAAGGAGTTAAGATGATGAAAGAAAAAAGAAATAGTAGGATTCGTTTATTTGCTCTTCTTGTTTTAGTATTTACTTTAGGATTCGGATTTTCATTTGATACTAGCAAACAATCTTCGGCTGTGAGCTCTCAAGTGGTTCAAGCGGATGAGAACAATGGTATCTTGACTTTTAATGGTCAAAAGCAGTTTGTCATGGAGGAGAAGGACCAGCTAGGACGTGCCCACAGTGCTCATATACAGTTACAAGATAAGGACGAGCCGAAGAATAAGCGTCCCGGTAAAATAAAATATGATCCTGTAGGATGGCATAACTATAAGTTTTATTATGGTGACGGTAAATCAAAATCTTGGCTAATGAATCGAGGGCATTTGATTGGCTATCAGTTTTCTGGTGTCAATGACGAGGGCAAGAATTTAGTACCTATGACTGCCTGGTTGAATTCTGGAAATTATAAAGGAACCGACGAAGGTAATCAGTCAGGAATGCTTTATTACGAGAATCGTTTGGATAACTGGCTAGCACTACACCCTAACTATTGGTTAGACTATAAGGTAACAGCTATCTACAGTGGAGACGAGTTGTTGCCTCGTCAAGTAGAACTTCAGTATGTTGGTATTGATAGTTCTGGAAATCTCTTGGAAATTAAACTTGGTGGAGATAAGGAGACTCTTGACAGTCAGGGAGTTACGCATGTTATCTTGGATAACCAATCACCAAATGCAGAAATCAATTATGCAGATGGGACAGCGACAAATACGGTTACTGAATTTACTGAAGCGCCATCTGAGCCTAGTTCTGAGAGTTCACAGGTGACTGAACAACCAAGTTCTGAGCCAGAGCCTGTGCAACCTGCACAAGAAGAAAGTCGAACAGTTTATGTGGCGCGTCATGGTACAGCAGATGTTTATTGGTATGACATCAACAGTATGCCTAGCAATACCAACAAAGCAAATGTCGTTACAATGACAGAAGCAGATGCCCTAGCCCAAGGTAAACGACACACGTCTAAAGAGTAATACAAAAACTGGACATCTTGTCCAGTTTTTTTGTAAAACGACTCACATTTTACCACTTTTATCTGAAAATTTGATATACTGAGACTATCAAAGATACTTGAAAGAGAGGTTAATTGACTCTTTTTCAGTACAAGAAAGGAATAAAAATATGATTTGGATTATTATTGCCATTATCGTTGTTCTTGTAATTTTTGTTATTGCAAGTTATAACGGCTTGGTTAAAAGCCGTATGCAGACTAAGGAGGCATGGAGTCAAATTGATGTTCAGTTGAAACGTCGTAATGACCTTCTTCCTAACTTGATTGAAACTGTTAAGGGATATGCGAAATACGAAGGTTCAACGCTTGAAAAAGTAGCAGAACTTCGTAATCAAGTAGCAGCTGCGACTTCACCTGCAGAAGCGATGCGTGCTAGTGATGAATTGACACGTCAGGTCTCTGGAATCTTTGCGGTTGCTGAAAGTTACCCTGACCTTAAGGCTAGTGCCAACTTCAGCCAGCTTCAAGAAGAGTTGACGAACACTGAAAACAAAATTGCCTATTCACGTCAACTTTATAACAGTGTGACAAGTAACTACAATGTGAAATTGGAAACATTCCCAAGCAATGTTATTGCTAAGATGTTTAGCTTTAAGGCTGCTGAATTCCTTGAAACACCAGAAGAAGAAAAAGCTGTTCCTAAGGTTGATTTCAGTGGACTAGGTAACTAATATGTTATTTGATCAGATTGCTCGAAATAAGAGAAAGACTTGGCTTTTGCTCCTGGTCTTTTTCCTCTTGTTGGGCCTTGTTGGTTACGGTGTCGGCTATCTTTGGTTAGGTTCAGGCTTCGGTGGTCTGATTCTTGCTCTAGTTATCGGTTTTATCTATGCCGTTACCATGATTTTCCAATCAACCAATGTCGTTATGGCTATGAATGGTGCACGAGAGGTTGACGAACAAACCGCTCCGAACCTTTATCATGTCGTTGAGGATATGGCTATGGTGGCACAAATACCGATGCCACGTGTCTTTATTGTCGATGATCCTTCAATGAATGCTTTTGCAACGGGATCTAGCCCTAAAAATGCTGCTGTAGCTGCTACAACAGGTCTTCTTGCGGTTATGAATCGTGAGGAACTTGAAGGAGTTATTGGACATGAAGTGAGTCATATTCGCAACTACGATATCCGTATTTCGACTATTGCAGTAGCCTTGGCATCTGCCATCACCATGCTAGCTGGTATGGCTCGCAATATGATGTTCTGGGGTGGAGGCCGTCGTCGTAATGATGATGACCGTAATGGAAGTAGTGGCTTGGAGATTATTCTTCTCATTATTTCCTTGATTGCCATTATCCTTGCGCCTTTGGCAGCTACCTTGGTTCAGTTGGCTATTTCACGTCAGCGTGAATTTCTAGCTGATGCTTCTAGTGTCGAATTAACACGTAACCCGCAAGGTATGATTAATGCTCTGCTTAAACTTGATCATAGTGAACCGATGCAACATCACGTGGATGATGCTAGCGCAGCTCTCTATATCAATGATCCTAAAAAGGAATCTGGTTTGCAGAAGCTCTTTTATACGCACCCACCAATTTCAGAACGGGTGGAACGCTTGAAACAAATGTAAAAAAAGTGAGACTGATGACACTTCTAAGGGTGTTTATCAGCCTCACTTTTTTAGTTTGATTCAATATAAAGGTTGCTAGCAACAGTTTCTGGAATTTGAATTTCTTTTCCATCAATATTCAGGCGGTAGAGTTGTGTAAAAGGGTCAAAGCCTTTCAAGGTAAAAGTTACTCCAATTTTAAGACCGACAGTTTCCAAATAATGGAGTAAATCAATTTGATCCTGAACTCGACGAAGTACATAGTCTCCAGGAGTTAAGTCTTGTGTAAAAGTCTGGTTGTAGATTTCCTCTATGAGCTGGCCTGACTTGGGGATTTGCCCACCGTGTGGACAGGTTTGGGGGTAATTGAGTAGGCGGTCAAGGGCATTGATAAAGTGATCAGAGACAGTATGCTCTAAAATTTCAGCCTCTTGATGAATTAGGTCGCAAGTATATTGCAAGTGGTCCACCAAAAAGACTTCGATGAGGCGATGTTTCCGATAGAGTTCAGCGACATTGATTTTACCAGTTTTCGTTAGAAGATAGCCCTTGACTTTGTCTTTGATGATGAGGTCTTCTGAAATCAATTTCTTAATCATTTCCGTCACAGCAGGTGGAGACACCTGCATACGGTTTGCGATTTCCTTATTGCTTATTTTACCTTCTTCAGTACCAATCTCATAGATACATTTGAGGTAGTCTTCTTTGTTAGGTGTCATTTCTCTTCCTTTGAAAATAGTCTCACCTTAGTATAACAGATTTATCATAAGAATACAGAATATTTCTTAGATAAGATTTTTACTGATTCAAGCCTTGGGAGATTTTATCCAGATTATATTTCATCATGTTGTAGTAGCTATCACCGTTTTGCCCTTTTTCAGCAATAGAATCTGTAAAGATCTTTGCATAAATAGGAATATTGGTATCCTTAGATACTGTTTTCATAGGGCGTTCATCGACACTAGATTCGACAAAGAGAGCTGGTACCTTTGTTTGACGTAGTTTTTCCACGAGTGTTTTGATTTGGTCTGGTGTGCCTTCTTCTTCTGTATTGATTTCCCAGATGTAGGCAGATGGTACGCCATAGGCTTTAGAGAAGTATTTGAAGCATCCTTCACTAGTGACAATCAGTTTTTTCTCATCGGGAATCTTGTTAAATGTCTCTTTAGCTTCTTGGTCCAGTTTACTAAGTTTGTCAGTATAGGATTTTAGATTCTTTTCGTAGTAGGTCTTGTTTTTAGGGTCCTTAGCAATCAGTTGCTTAGCAATATTTTGAGCATAAATAATCCCATTTTCCAGATTAAGCCAAGCGTGGGGATCTTCCTTACCTTTTTCTGATTGCCCTTCAAGGTAAATTACCTCAACACCATCACTAACTGCAAAATAATCTTTATTTTCTGTCTTATGAGCATTCTTGACTAACTTAGTAAACCAAGCATTTCCACCAGTTTCTAAATTGATGCCGTTGTAAAAAATCAAGTCAGCTTGTGAGGTCTTCTTTACATCATCAGGAAGAGGTTCGTATTCGTGAGGATCCTTACCAACGGGGACAATAGAGTGGAGAGTGATTTTATCTCCAGCAATATTTTTGGTGATATCGGCAATAATGGAATTGGTCGTAACGACTCGTAATTTATCCTTGCTACTGCCTTGTTTATTGGTACAAGCTGTTAGAGTAACTACCGCTAAAAGTAGTAGTACTATTGTTGATAGTATTTTTTTCATATTTTTTTCATCCTATTATTTTATTGTTTACAAGTTTTTTTCATGCCACTTTGTTTAGGGGCGATGAAAAAGCTGATGAGAAAGAGTAGAGCAGACGTTAATACAATGCTCGAACCAGCTGCAATATTAAAACTATAGCCGATAAAAAGACCTAGAACAGATGCCAGAGCCCCCAATCCTGATGAGAGAAGAATCATTGTTTTTAGGCTATGAGCATAAAGGTAGGCAGTCGCAGCCGGTGTAATTAAAAGTGCCACAATAAGAATAGTACCGACACTTTGCATGGCAGTTACAGCAACCAAGGTTAAAATAACCATCAGTAAGTAATGGTAGAAGGAGACTTTAACTCCCATTGACTTGGCCAAAATTGGATCAAAGGAAGTTAGGAGTAGAGGGCGAAAGAAGATTGTAATAGTTGCTAGTACGATCAGTGAAACGATAATCGTTATCCACATATCCATGTCTTGTACAGCTAGAATATTCCCGAAGAGAATATGAAAGAGATCTGTGGAACTATTAGCAACACCGATGAGAATAATACCGAGAGCTAGAAAGCTCGAAAAGGTAATCCCAATTGCCGTGTCACTCTTAATAATGGAATTGCTTTTGATATAGGTAATCATTGTAGAAGCTAAAAGTCCAAAGATGATGGCTCCTATGAAAAAGTTAATACCCAAGATAAAGGAAATGGCTACCCCAGGTAGAACCGCATGTGAAATTGCATCACCCATAAGTGACATCCCTCTTAGAATAATAAAACAACCAACAGCACCCCCGACAATTCCAATAACTAAAGCCGTTATAAGAGCATTTTGTAAGAAGTGGAAATTTAGCAAACCATCAATAAATTCAGAAATCATTTACATCTCCTTTATAAAATAAACTGTTACCGTAGGTTTTACGGAGATTATCCTCATTAAAAATAAGAGTAGTAGGCCCACTAGCAATCAGTTTACGATTGAGGAGGATAACTTGGTCAAAATAATGAGGAACTTTGCTCAAATCATGGTGGACAATAAGAATAAGCTTACCTTTGTCCCTAAGTTCTCTCAAGGTGTTCATGATAATATCTTCGCTAACGGAGTCAATCCCTACAAAAGGCTCATCTAATAAAATAATATCAGCCTCTTGTACAAGACAACGAGCGATTAGAACACGTTGAAATTGACCGCCTGATAATTGGCTTATTTGTCGATGAGCCAAATCATTTAGACCGAGTAGTGTTAAAGCATCTGTGACCTTAGACCAATCACTTTTAGATAGACGTTTAAAGAACTTGGTTTTGGGATAGAGTCCTAGAGAGATGCACTCTCTGACAGTAATCGGAAAGTTAAAATCAATATCAGCCTTCTGTGCAACATAGGAAATACGATTCAATTGCTGACGAATAGGTTGTTTATTGAAAAGGATTTTTCCAGAGTGAGGAATAATATCAATTAATGCTTTAATTAGAGTTGATTTACCAGCACCATTTGGTCCAATAATCCCAGTAATACTAGGGCCCTCCAAGTTTAAGGTGATATTATCCAGAGCTAATGTCTCTTTGTAAGACACATTAATATTTTCAATTTGAATCATTAGCTACCTCCTTGAGTTTAATATACTTTAAAATAATAATTAAGTCAAGTTAACTTTTGTAATTAACTTAACTGAATTATGTAGTGTTATCAAGATGACAGAGGATAGTGAATGAGAGTACACTTTTTATATCAAATATTCAGCCTGCTCAAACTGTTTGATATTTGGGAGAGGCAACAAGGAACGTTATTTTCTACAATTTGTACGATCTCAGTCTGTATTTCAAGAAATCTTTAGTTTTTATTTTTTAAAACTAGTCATATTTCCTTATTTCTGGCATAATAGATATATGAAATTAACGATTCAACGAATGGCTCGAATAGCCATTCTGTCAGCTCTGGCAGTAGGATTGCGGTCAGCATTTATAGGATTGCCAAATATTCAGCCTATTACAGCTATGTTTTTTGTGGCTGTTCTTTATTTGGGTTTGCTTGATGGTCTATTGATTATGGCTTTAACCATGTCCATCTCAGGATTCATCTTTGGTTTTGGTCCCTGGGTCTTTAATCAGATTCTGACCTTCGGCGTATTGATGGCTCTTTGGAGTTTGATTGCACCTAGGTTGTCACTTGTTTGGCAGATTGCTTTAGTAACTCTTTTGTCCTTTTTCTATGGGGTTCTTATGGATTACAGCTATGGCCTCCTATTTAAAAGTGGGATTACCTTTGTTATTTCTGGTCTACTTTACGACACCTATCATGCAGTATCGACGCTTCTATTTTATCCATTCATCCAGTCTATTTTTAGGAGGTTTTTGAAATGAAAAAATTATCGACCTATCTCTTTCTCGCCTTATCACTTGTTACCCTAGCAGCCTGCGGAAAAAATGAGGCAGCTAAACTTACTAGTAGCACAAACAATCATCAGTCTAAGGTTCAAGGTCAGGTGACTTTGATTTTGAAAACTGACAAGGAAAGTAAGAAAAAATCAGTAGAAATCCAAAAAGGGGATACAGTACTTGATGTCTTGGAAGAGGTCTATCCTGTTCAAGAAAACGATGGCTTCATCACTGAGATTGATGGTATTTCTCAAGATAAAGATAAGGGCATCTATTGGATGTTTGATGTTAATGGGAAACTTGGTGAAAAAGCAGCCAACCAACTTAAGGTTGAAGATGGCGATGAAATCAAATTCTATCAAAAAAAGTATAATTAAGATTCTGAACTCTGTTTCAGAGTCTTTTTTTTATAAAGTTCGGAAATAGACTTAAATAATTGTTTGAAAAAGTCGGAAAATTGCAAAATAACTGACGATTTAAAGGAAAATAGTTTACTTTTGTTTTAAAAGTGATATGATAAAAGGGTACTACATAAAGTAAGGAGAATACGGTTTGGCTTTTAACAAATTGGAAAGCAGTAACAACCAGGAAATCATCTCTGAAGAAGTTGGTATCTTGAAAGAATTGTTGGATGATGCAACACGAGGCATGGCTGGAGAGCAAGGTCTCACAACTATCCAACATTTGGTTGAACTTTATGATGAAGGTGACTATGTGGCCCTTACACAAGCCATTTCAGAAATGACGAATGACGATATGGTCGTTGCATCACGTTATTTCTCTTTGTTACCTCTCTTGATTAATATCTCTGAGGACGTGGATTTGGCTTATGAAGTCAACCACAAGAACAATATTGATGAATCTTATCTAGGTAAGTTGTCTGAAACCTTTGATGTTGTCGCTGAAAGTGATAATGCACGTGACATTCTTGAACATGTCAATGTCGTGCCAGTTTTGACAGCTCACCCAACTCAGGTTCAACGTAAAACTATGCTTGAATTGACTAACCACATTCACGAACTTCTCCGTAAGCATCGTGATGTTAAGGCTGGTCTTATTAACAAGGATAAATGGTATGCAGATTTGCGTCGTTATGTAGAAATTATGATGCAAACAGATATCATTCGTGAGAAAAAACTTAAGGTTAAAAATGAAATCACTAACGTTATGGAGTATTACAACTCCTCATTGATTAAGGCGATTACAAACTTATCGCATGAATTCAAACGTTTAGCGGTTGAAAAAGGTATTGAACTTGACAATCCAACACCTATTACTATGGGTATGTGGATTGGTGGTGACCGTGACGGGAACCCATTTGTAACAGCAGAAACTCTTAAACTTTCTGCAACAGTACAAAGTGAAGTTATCCTCAACTACTATATCGAAAAAGTTGATAATCTTTACCGTTCATTCTCCCTTTCATCACGCTTGACTAAGGTTTCAGATACAGTAGCAGAGATGGCGAAACATTCTCCAGATACATCTGTTTATCGTGAAAATGAACCTTACCGTCGTGCTTTCAGTTACATCCAGTCTAAGTTGATTCAAACACTTCTTTTCTTTAAAGAAGGAAACTTCAGCAAGGAAAGAGTTGCTAAACGCCTTTCTGAAAATGTTCGTCTGGGTTCGGCTTCAACAGGTGAAGTAGTAGCTGATTACGTGCAACAACGTCTCAGCCAAAGTCTTCAAGCTGTCTCACAACAAACAACAGAATTCTACGAAACAGCAGATGCCTTCCATGACGATCTTTTGGCGATCAAAAATTCACTTCTTGAAAATGACGATGCTGTCTTGATTTCAGGTGATTTCGAAGAGCTTCTTCAAGCTGTAGAAGTCTTTGGTTTCTATCTTGCTACAATCGATATGCGTCAAGATTCTAGTGTTCATGAAGCATGTGTAGCAGAGTTGCTTAAATCTGCAAATATTGTTGATAACTATAGTGAATTAACAGAGGTTGAAAAGGTTGCTGTTCTTCTTAAAGAATTGCAAGAAGATCCTCGTACCTTGTCATCAACTAATGTGCCTAAGTCTGAAACACTTGAAAAAGAATTGGCAATCTTCCGCACTGCTCGTCTTTTGAAAGACTATATCGGTGAAGATGTCATCAAACAACATATCATTTCTCACACTGAGAGCGTTTCTGATATGTTTGAGTTGGCTATCCTTCTTAAAGAAGTTGGCTTGGTTGATACAGAACGTGCGCGTGTCCAAATCGTTCCACTTTTTGAAACTATCGAAGACTTGGAAAACTCTAATGATATCATGAAACAATATCTTGGTTATGATATCGTTAAACGTTGGATCAAGAATAGCAACAACTACCAAGAAATCATGTTGGGTTACTCAGACTCTAACAAAGATGGTGGTTACTTATCTTCAGGTTGGACGCTTTACAAAGCTCAAAATGAATTGACTAAGATTGGTGAAGAGCGTGGCATTAAGATTACCTTCTTCCATGGCCGTGGTGGTACTGTCGGTCGTGGTGGTGGCCCATCATACGATGCTATTACGTCTCAACCATTTGGTACCATTAAAGACCGTATCCGTTTGACTGAACAAGGTGAAGTTATCGGTAATAAATATGGTAATAAGGATGCTGCCTACTATAATCTTGAAATGCTTGTTTCAGCTGCCCTTGACCGTATGGTAACACGTCAAATTGCGGACCCAGATGAATTGGTTGATTTCCGTGAAATTATGGACGGTATTGTTCATGATTCTAATGTTATCTATCGCGATTTAGTCTTTGGAAACGAACATTTCTATGATTACTTCTTTGAAGCAAGCCCTATTAAAGAAGTGTCAAGCTTGAATATCGGTTCTCGTCCAGCAGCTCGTAAGACTATTACTGAGATTTCTGGTCTTCGTGCGATTCCTTGGGTATTCTCATGGTCACAAAACCGTATCATGTTCCCAGGTTGGTATGGTGTGGGTTCTGCCTTTAATCGCTTTATCCAAGCTGAAGAAGGCAACCTTGAGAAACTTCAACATATGTTTGAAACATGGCCATTCTTCCGTTCACTTTTGTCAAACGTGGACATGGTTCTTTCAAAATCAGACATGAATATCGCCTTCCACTATGCACAATTGGCAGAGAGTGAAGAAGTACGTAGTGTCTTCAATATTATTTTGGATGAGTGGCAGTTGACTAAGGATGTTATTCTTGCTATTGAAAAACATGATGGCTTCCTTGATGAAAGTCCATCGCTTAAAGCAAGTTTGGACTTCCGTTTGCCATACTTCAATGTCTTGAACTACATCCAAATTGAATTGATTAAACGTCTTCGTAACAATGATTTGACCGATGACGAAATTAGCCTTATTCACATTACCATCAACGGTATTGCAACAGGCCTTCGTAACTCTGGTTAATAAAGTAAAGCTCATCACTTTGGTGGTGGGCTTTTTGTTATGGTGAAAATTCTGTTATAATAAAACCATGATTGCTATGGAAACGATTGAAAAGCTGTCCAAAGAAAAGCTCCCCATGATAACGGTCTTGGCGGGCGAGGATTTAGGGCAGTATAGTCAAGCTAAAGAAAAATTTTTAAAACAAATTGGTTTTGATCCCGGTGACTTAACCTATTCTTATTTTGATATGTCAGAGACTGATTATCAAGATGCTGAGCTCGATTTAGAAAGCATGCCTTTTTTTGCAGATGAAAAGGTGGTCATTTTTGATCATTTCGCAGATATGACTACTGCTAAAAAATCGTATCTGGATGAGAAAGAGTTGAAGCGCCTTGAAAATTATCTTGAGTCTCCTGTTGAAACAACACGTCTTGTCTTAATGTCTGCAGGAAAGCTAGATGGAAAGCGGCGTTTAGTCAAACTTCTCAAACGTGATGCCATGGTGCTTGAAGCCAGTCCCTTAAAAGATGCAGAACTTAGAACCTATTTTCAAAAGCAGGCGCATCAAGAGGGGCTTACATTTGATACAGGAGTCTTTGAGGAACTTTTGATTAAGTCAAATTTTGACTTTTCAGATGTTCAAAAAAACTTAGCTTTTCTAAAGGGGTATAAAACAGAAGGAAATATCTCATCACAGGATATTGCTGATGCCATTCCTAAAAGTTTGCAAGATAATATTTTTGATATGACGCAACTTCTTTTGCGAGGCCAGATTCAGAGTGTTCGTGAATTGGTTCATGATTTACGGCTTCAGGGTGAAGATGAGATTAAGTTGATTGCTGTGATGTTGGGACAATTTCGTACCTATTTACAGGTTAAACTCTTATCTGCTCAAGGCAAAAGTGAGCAGCAGATTGTTTCAAGTCTGTCAGATTATTTAGGGCGTAAAGTCAATCAATTTCAGGTTCGTTTTGCACTGAGAGATAGCCGTCCTTTGTCAGTAGCATTCTTAAAAAAGACGATTAAGATTTTAGTAGAGACAGATTACCAGATAAAAACAGGAACTTTAGATAAAGATTACTTGTTTGATTTAGCACTTTTAAAAATCATATCAAACCGCTAGAAATTTGGAGTTTTCTTTGATTTTGTAAGCAAAATTTTTGAAAGCTCTACCACTTTACGGTAAAATGAAGAAAAAATGAAAAGAGGACCTTTACTATGGCAATTATCCTTCCAGACCTTCCTTACGCTTACGACGCTTTGGAACCATACATTGATGCTGAAACAATGACTCTTCACCACGACAAACACCACGCAACTTATGTAGCAAATGCTAATGCTGCTCTTGAAAAACACCCAGAAATTGGTGAAGACCTTGAAGCACTTTTGGCTGATGTGGAACAAATTCCAGCAGATATCCGTCAAGCACTTATTAACAATGGTGGTGGACACCTTAACCACGCACTTTTCTGGGAACTCTTGTCTCCTGAAAAACAAGAACCAACTGCAGAAGTAGCAGCTGCTATTAACGAAGCTTTTGGCTCATTTGAAGCTTTCCAAGAAGCTTTCACAGCAGCAGCAACAACTCGTTTTGGTTCAGGTTGGGCATGGCTTGTTGTTAACGCTGAAGGTAAGCTTGAAGTCGTTTCAACAGCTAACCAAGACACTCCTATCTCAGATGGTAAGAAACCAATCTTGGCACTTGATGTTTGGGAACATGCATACTACCTAAACTACCGTAACGTACGTCCAAACTACATCAAAGCTTTCTTTGAAATCATTAACTGGAATAAAGTTGCTGAGCTTTATGCTGCAGCTAAATAAGTTTAAAATTATCCTCACTATTGGGGATAATTTTTTTGTAATATGATTGTAAAATCTCCTTGATTTTTAGTGAATTATAGCTTAAACTATAATTGTTATGAAAAAAAAGAAAAAACATTCAAGCAAAAAGTATAGTGGAAGCCGCCGAAAAACTAAAGAAAAAAAGAAAGATTCGGTAAAACAAGACCTTCAAAAAGACACTAAAGATACTAAAAAAGATGTCAAAAAAGACGCTAAGAAAGACAACAAAAAAGCATCGAAAAAAGATGCTAAAAAGACTTCTAAAAAATCAGTAGACAAGAAGTCAGCTGAGGAAACAGTAGTACCAGTTGAACACAAGGAAAACGAAGCAAAAACTGAAACCTTGGCACTTAGAAGTAAGCGTTCTAAGAAATCTAAAGCTAAATCAAAATCATCTCGTGATGATAAAAAAGCTTATCTTATCTTAGCCTTCCTAGGTGTTTTGGTAATTCTTTTGTTTGTTGCCATGCTTGCTTTAGCAGGACGTGGTAAACAAGCTGGTCACACTGGTGGCCTTGGAAATATCTTCGGATCTAGTTCTAAAGTCACTAAAAAAGAAGACAAAGAAAAAGAGGAAAAGGTAACTCCAACTAATAAATCAGCCGAAGCTAAACAAGCAGTTATGGAAGCAGATGCAGATACTATGTATGGTAATGGCTTGTATTATGATTATGCTAACATGACATTGAACCAAGTGGTTGAAGCATTTATGGCTGACCAAGGAATCGAGTCTAGCCAAATTGCCTTTTCATATAAAAATACCAAGACAAATGAGCAATTCTCTATGAATGATACTCAGCCAATGACTGCAGGATCAACTTATAAATTGCCACTAAACATGCTTGTCATGGATGAGGTTAACAAGGGTAAACTTTCTTTAACTGAACGTTTTGATATTACTAATACTGAGTATGAATACCAAGGTGAACATGATAATTATGTTGCTGCTTTCGGTGGTTCAATGACTATTCCAGAGATGCAAGAATATTCTCTTGTATACTCTGAGAATACTCCTGCCTACGCTTTGGCGGAGCGTCTTGGTGGTATGGAAAAATTCTATGGCATGCTCGATAAATACGGTAAATCAAAAGGTGAAGTGAAGACTATCCAAATGCATGGTAATAAGACAACAACGGATTATTACATCCAAGTTTTGGATTATCTCTGGAAACATCAAGATAATTACAAGGATATCCTTCACTACATTGGTGAGTCATTCCCTAATGAGTACTACAAGACATATCTTCCTAATCTGACAATTTATCAAAAACCAGGTTATGTCCGTGAAGCACTTAACGTTGATGCTATCGTTATGGAAGATACACCTTATATGGTTGCAATCTATACACGTTACCTTGGTGGATCAACTGAAAATTCAGATGAAATCAGCGGTTGGGGTCTCCAACAATTAGGAATGCTCTCTTATGTCATTAATGAGTGGCACCGTGTCAATATGAACTAATAAAGAAAAGCCGAATTTATCGGCTTTTTTCTATATAATTGAACAAAAAGTAAGAAGTACTATCCCTAGAAAAAGAAATGGGACAAATGCGATGCATTCCTTAAGATTTCTTCGTAGAAGGAAGTAAGCTAGTCCTAATAGGCAGGCAATTTCGATAATAAGTAGTATTTTTGAAAATGGGAAAATAAGGGAGGCACTTGCTAAATAGAGAAAATCTCCTTCCCCAATATTTAGATGTTTCATATAAGAAAGGGTAGCGATGGTAATCCCCAAGGCAAATGTGAGGTAGTAGTTGCCCATGAATAAGAGTGGGACTGTTCCAACTATCCAAATCAGAAGCGGATAGGATTTATGTCTCAAATCAAAAATTGATAGACAAAGGCTGAAGTAAAGAAAGTAGGTTACTTCAAGACTTAAAAAGTCATAAAAATATAGAAGGCATATTACTCCACAAAATAGTTCCATAAAGAGGTAACGAAGAGGGATAGGAGTCTGACATGAACGACATCGAGATCTTAAGAAAAGTTGTGAGAGGATAGGGATCATCTCGAAAAAACACAACTGATGCTTGCAGTGACTACAGTGACTACTAGGAAAAATAATCGACTTTTCAGGAAAACGATCACAAATTAGTCCGATAAATGAACCTAAAGAGGCTCCTAGAAAAAAATAAATAATACTTAACATACCTAATTATTCGAAAAAGAGTGAGAAAAAGCATTTTACTTGCATCTTATTTAGAAATATTCTAAAATAAAAGTATAAATAATAGTAATTCTAAATAAGGAGAATTAATATGGTAGATTCAATTAAAGAAACAATCAATGAAACAGTTAACCAACAAGCTGAAACACCTTCATATACAAAAACTAAAGCAGTTTTGAATCAAGCAGTTGCTGATTTGTCTGTAGCGGCTTCAATTGTTCACCAAGTTCATTGGTATATGCGTGGTCCTGGTTTCCTCTATCTTCATCCAAAAATGGATGAATTGATGGATAGTTTGAATGCTCATCTTGATGTTGTTAGTGAACGTTTGATTACTATTGGTGGGGAACCATACTCAACTTTGGTAGAATTTTCATCTAATTCAGGCTTGACTGAAACTACTGGTACATTTGATAAACCAATGTCTGATCAAATCCAATTATTGGTTGATACATACAAATATTTGTCAGTATTGTTCCAAGTTGGTTTGGATATCACAGATGAAGAAGGAGATGCTCCTTCAAATGATATCTTCACTGCAGCTAAATCTGAAATTGATAAGACAATCTGGATGTTGACTGCAGAACTTGGACAAGCTCCAGGCTTGAGATAAGCATTTTTGAGTTAAGATGATTGTCAAGAGTTCCTCTAAAAGTGTATAATAGACGTAAAATACTTTTAGAAGAGGGGAGGCGGCGATATGTCTGAGCATCGACGTAGTCTAGGCGTTTATGAAGATGTCCTAAATCAGTTAAAAGCTAAAGGAATTCGGTTGACGGAATCTCGTAAAGCTGTTATTCGCTATTTGATGATGTCTGATCAACACCCTAGTGCAGATGTGATATATTATGACCTACTCCCTGACAATCCTGGGATGAGTTTGGCGACGGTCTATAACAACCTGAAGGTGTTGGTTGAAGAAGGAATTGTCTCTGAAATCAAGGTTAATAATGATAATACAACCTATTATGATTTTATGGGACATGACCACTTAAACATTGTTTGTGAAAAATGTGGTCACATTACTGACTTAGACTTACCGATTCCGTCTTTCAAGGAAGAGGTAGAATCACAAACTGGATTTCGCATTACTCGTGAACAGATGATTTTACATGGGATTTGCCCGAATTGTCAATAACCTGAGTCTAAATGACTTAGGTCTTTTTTGAAGTATACAATAATCTGTAAAGGTTTTCAAAACTATCTTGTCATGGCAGAAGCTTTTTGCTAAAATATTGCTATGAAAACTTTATATGACGTTCAACAGTTGTTGAAACAGTTTGGCATAGTAGTTTACCTGGGAAAAAGGCTCTATGATATCGAAATGATGAAGATTGAATTAGAAGCCCTCTACCAGAATGGTTTGGTGGACAAGGACAGCTACCTTACTGCTGAAATGATTTTACGACGTGAACATCGCATTGAAATGGAGAAAGAAAATGAGCAAAAAACTCTTGGGAATTGACCTTGGTGGAACAACTGTTAAATTTGGTATTTTGACTTCAGAAGGTGAAGTCCAAGAAAAATGGGCGATTGAAACAAATACGCTTGAAAATGGTCGTCACATCGTCCCTAACATCGTGGAGTCTTTGAAACACCGTTTGGAAATGTACGGACTTACTGCAGAAGATTTCATTGGAATTGGTATGGGTTCTCCAGGAGCTGTTAATCGTGAAAATAAAACGGTCACTGGTGCTTTCAACTTGAACTGGGCAGAAACTCAAGAAGTTGGATCTGTCATCGAAAAAGAACTCGGTATTCCATTTGCAATTGATAATGATGCTAACGTTGCTGCCCTCGGTGAACGTTGGGTTGGTGCTGGTGCTAACAATCCTGATGTTGTCTTTGTGACATTAGGAACAGGAGTTGGTGGCGGCGTTATCGCTGATGGTAACTTGATCCATGGTGTTGGCGGTGCTGGTGGTGAAATTGGCCACATTATCGTTGAGCCTGAAACAGGATTTGAATGTACTTGCGGAAACAAAGGATGCTTGGAAACTGTAGCTTCTGCAACAGGTGTCGTACGTTTGGCACGTCATTTAGCAGAAGGATATGAAGGTGACTCTTCTATTAAAGCTGCTGTAGATAATGGTGAGCAAGTAACAAGTAAAGATATTTTCGTTGCCGCTGCCGAAGGCGACAAGTTTGCCGATAGCATCGTTGACAAGGTCTCTGAATACCTAGGACTTGCAACAGCAAATATCTCAAATATTCTTAACCCAGATTCAGTTGTCATCGGTGGTGGTGTTTCAGCAGCTGGTGAATTCTTGCGTAGCCGTGTCGAAGGATACTTTACACGTTATGCATTCCCACAAGTTCGCCGTACAACAAAAGTGAAATTAGCAGAGCTTGGAAATGATGCTGGTATCATCGGAGCTGCTAGCCTTGCACTTACAATTGATAACTAATGAATGACAGAAGGTGTGTCTGACCAATTATAGGTGGACAGCACCTTTTTCTTGTTGAAAAACGTTTACAATCAGCTGAGCTCTGCCATTTTGTTGAAAATGTGGTATACTTTAAAAGTTGAAATAAAAATTAAAGAGGAAAAAATGACTAAACTTAGAGAAGATATCCGTAACGTAGCCATCATTGCCCACGTTGACCACGGTAAAACAACACTTGTTGATGAATTGTTGAAACAATCACACACTCTTGACGAGCGTAAAGAGCTTGATGAGCGTGCAATGGACTCAAACGATCTTGAAAAAGAACGTGGAATTACCATCCTTGCCAAAAATACAGCCGTTGCTTATAACGGTACGCGTATCAACATCATGGATACACCAGGTCACGCGGACTTTGGTGGAGAAGTTGAACGTATCATGAAAATGGTTGATGGGGTTGTCCTTGTTGTCGATGCCTATGAAGGTACAATGCCTCAAACACGTTTTGTGTTGAAAAAAGCGCTTGAGCAAAACTTGACACCTATCGTTGTTGTTAACAAGATTGATAAACCATCAGCTCGTCCTGAAGAAGTTGTTGATGAAGTTCTTGAACTCTTCATCGAGCTTGGTGCCGATGATGATCAGTTGGAATTCCCAGTTGTGTATGCTTCAGCGATTAACGGAACATCATCATTGTCAGATAACCCTGCTGATCAAGAGCACACTATGGCTCCAATCTTTGACACTATTATTGACCACATCCCAGCTCCTGTAGATAACTCAGATGAGCCTCTTCAATTCCAAGTGTCACTTCTTGACTACAATGATTTCGTTGGACGTATCGGTATTGGACGTATCTTCCGTGGAACTGTAAAAGTTGGTGACCAAGTTACCCTTTCAAAACTTGATGGAACAACAAAGAACTTCCGTGTTACAAAACTTTTCGGTTTCTTTGGTTTGGAACGTCGTGAAATTGAAGAAGCAAAAGCTGGTGATTTGATTGCCATCTCAGGTATGGAGGACATCTTTGTTGGTGAAACAATTACACCAACTGATGCTGTTGAACCATTGCCAGTTCTTCGTATTGACGAACCAACACTTCAAATGACTTTCTTGGCTAATAACTCACCATTTGCAGGTCGTGAAGGTAAACACGTGACATCACGTAAGGTTGAAGAGCGTCTTTTGGCAGAGTTGCAAACAGACGTATCTCTTCGTGTTGATCCAACTGATTCACCAGATAAATGGACTGTCTCAGGTCGTGGGGAATTGCACTTGTCAATCCTTATCGAAACAATGCGTCGTGAAGGATACGAACTTCAAGTATCTCGTCCAGAAGTTATCATCAAAGAAATTGATGGTGTGAAATGTGAGCCATTTGAACGTGTTCAAATTGATACTCCAGAAGAGTACCAAGGTTCTATCATCCAAGCTCTTTCAGAGCGTAAAGGTGATATGCTTGATATGCAAATGGTTGGTAACGGTCAAACACGTCTTATCTTCCTAGTACCAGCTCGTGGTCTTATCGGATTCTCAACTGAATTCTTGTCTATGACACGTGGTTACGGTATCATGAACCATACCTTCGACCAATACTTGCCAGTTGTTGCTGGTGAAATTGGTGGACGTCACCGTGGTGCCCTCGTATCTATCGATACAGGTAAAGCGACAACTTACTCAATCATGCGTATTGAAGAACGCGGTACAATCTTTGTTAACCCAGGTACTGAAGTTTATGAAGGTATGATTGTTGGTGAAAATGCTCGTGAAAATGACCTTGGTGTCAATATCACTACAGCAAAACAAATGACAAACGTGCGTTCAGCAACTAAGGACCAAACGGCTGTTATCAAGACTCCACGTATCTTGACTCTTGAAGAATCACTTGAATTCTTGGATGACGATGAGTACATGGAAGTAACGCCTGAATCTATCCGCTTGCGTAAACAAATTTTGAATAAAGCAGAGCGTGATAAAGCCAATAAACGTAAGAAAAAAGCAGCAGAAGCTGAATAATATATAGAGAGGAGAAGAGATGTTTTATCTGATTGTTGCTATATTGATTGCATCATTCTATTTCTTTATTGCACCAAAGTCGGTAAAAAACACCATGAATCTTCTCTTTGTCATGGCTACCTTAGCATTGCTCCTACTTTTAGCAGTGCTATCAATCATTAAATTCTTCAGTTTACCTGGTGAGTTCTTTGTTACGGTGGGAATGCTTGTATTGAGCTATTTCACCTTGAAAGATTTTTTCGCTATGTCAGAGCTTAATCATGAAAAAGCTGAACATGAAGATAAATAAGTAGTATGAGATTAAAAGTCAATCGAATAGATTGGCTTTTTCTTTTGCCAAGAAGAGGTAACTCCTTGAAATAGCTTGGGATAAAGGGTAAAATGATTATGATACAATTTGAGAGAATGGACGAATTATGAAATCAGTAACACAATTTGAAAATAAAAAAGTTTTGGTCCTTGGTTTGGCTAAATCTGGTGAAGCAGCTGCCCGCCTATTGGCTAAGTTGGGTGCTATTGTCACAGTAAATGATGGGAAACCATTTGAGGAAAACCCATCAGCACAGGCGCTTCTTGAAGAAGGAATTAAGGTTGTCTGTGGCGGGCATCCTCTTGAACTTTTGGATGAAAATTTTGAATTAATGGTGAAAAATCCTGGAATTCGTTATGACAATCCAATGGTAGCTCGTGCACTTGAAAAAGGCATTCCTGTTTGGACTGAAGTGGAATTAGCTTACCTAGTATCTGAAGCACCTATTATCGGTATTACAGGCTCAAATGGTAAGACAACAACGACAACTATGATTGCTGATGTCCTAAACCATGGTGGCAAATCGGGTGTCTTGTCTGGAAATATCGGTTTCCCTGCATCAGAAGTTGCACAGTCAGTAACTGATCAAGATATCTTAGTTATGGAATTGTCTTCTTTCCAATTGATGGGGATTGATAGCTTCCATCCACATATTGCTGTGATTACTAACTTGATGCCGACACATATTGACTATCATGGTAGTTTTGAAGAATATGTGGCTGCCAAATGGAATATTCAAAATCAGATGACTGCGGATGATTTTGTTGTTTTGAACTTCAATCAAGACTTGGCTAAGGAATTAGCTACACAAACTAAAGCACAAGTAGTACCATTCTCAACAGTGGAAAAAGTAGATGGTGCCTATCTTGAAAATGGTGACCTCTACTTCAAAGGTGAATTGGTGATGCAAGCTGATGAGATTGGTGTTCCTGGTAGTCACAATGTTGAAAATGCCTTGGCAACTATAGCTGTAGCAAAATTGTCAGGTATCTCAAACCAAGCTATCAAGGAAACGCTCGCAAGCTTTGGTGGGGTTAAGCACCGTCTCCAATTCGTTGACACTATCAATGAAGTAAGATTCTACAATGACAGTAAGTCAACAAATATTTTAGCGACACAAAAAGCACTTTCTGGTTTTGATAATAGTAAAGTCATTTTGATTGCTGGCGGTTTGGACCGTGGTAATGAATTTGATGAACTCATTCCTGACATTACTGGTCTTAAGAAAATGGTGATTTTAGGGGAATCTGCTCCTCGTGTCAAACGTGCTGCTGATAAAGCGGGCGTGACTTATGTCGACGCCAAAGATGTGGCAGATGCGACACGTATTGCTTTTGATCAAGCCAGTGCAGGAGATGTTGTCTTGTTGAGCCCTGCAAATGCAAGCTGGGATATGTACAAGAATTTCGAAGTGCGTGGTGACGAATTTATCACAACTGTTGAGCAATTGAAGGGATAGTCTATGGCAAAAGCGAAAAAGATTGTTTTTACCGGTGGTGGAACCGTTGGACATGTGACTTTAAATCTTATCTTAATTCCAAAATTTCTCAAAGATGGATGGGAAGTGCACTATATCGGTGACAAGCACGGGATTGAACATGAGCAGATTGATAAATCTGGCTTAGATGTGACTTTCCATAGTATTGCTACAGGTAAACTACGTCGTTATTTCTCATGGCAAAACATGTTGGATGTCTTTAAAGTTGGTTGGGGGATTCTACAGTCTATTGCAATTGTTGCCAAGATTCGTCCCCAAGCACTCTTTTCAAAAGGTGGCTTTGTCTCAGTGCCACCGGTCATTGCTTCTAAATTATTAGGAGTTCCTGTATATGTGCATGAGTCTGACCTTTCTATGGGCTTGGCCAATAAAATTGCCTATAAATTTGCGACTACTATGTTTACGACTTTTGAACAATCAAAAGGATTGGCGAAGACAAAACATGTAGGTGCTATTACAAAGGTAGGAATGGGGACACCCAATCAGTCTGATGCCCTTGAAAAGATTAAAGAACAGTTTGATGACAACTTAAAAACTGTCCTTTTCATTGGTGGTTCAGCTGGTGCAAAGGTATTTAATGATTTTATTAGTAATACTCCACAACTGACGGAAAAATATAATGTCATTAATATTTCTGGGGACTCTTCATTGAATACCTTAGAACGTCATCTTTATAGAGTTGATTATGTGACAGATTTGTACCAACCTCTTATGGATACGGCAGATTTAGTTGTAACTCGCGGTGGCTCAAATACGATTTTCGAATTGTTGGCTATGAAAAAACTTCATTTAATAATTCCTTTAGGGAAAGAAGCTAGCCGAGGAGACCAACTTGAAAATGCTGCTTATTTTGAACGAAAAGGTTACGCACGTCAATTACAGGAAACAGAATTAAGTTGGGAAACCTTAAATCATGAGCTTGAACAACTTGTTGAACATGCAGAGACTTACAAAGAAGCGATGGCTAAATCTGAGGAAATCACTTCTCCTGATGATTTTTATAACCTATTAGTGACTAGTATTTCAAAAAAATAAAGGAATTTCATGGCAAAAAAGGATCAAGAATCACAAGAAAAACAAGTTCTCACAGAGTGGCAGAAGAGAAACCTCGAATTTTTGAGAAAAAAAGAAACCGAAGATTCTGAAGAATTTGCGAATGGAAAGGTCGTTCATTCACAAGAAGCGACTTCAAATGAGAGCCAGCCACCAGTGAAAAAGAAGGTTAAAAAGAAAAAAAAGACCAAAAGGAAGAAACGAAAAAAAGGTAATACAACTAGTAATATTCCAATTGCACAACAAAATCTTGCAGGACTAGTTGTTTTTATCGCTGCACTCCTAATCGTATTTTCACTTTTCTTTATTTCACCTTGGTCAAAACAAAAGGTTCTCACTGTATCAGGAACAAAAAATGCTTTACCAGAAGATGTGAAAGTTGCAAGTGGTATTCTTGATACAGACTACATTACTCATGTCTTTTTCAACCAAGGAAAGGTTGCATCAACTGTTGAAAAAACCAATGTTTGGGTTAAAAAGGCTACAGTAACATATAGTTTTCCAAATCAATTTAATATTGCAGTAAAAGAATACCCAATCGTGGCTTATCGTCAAACTACAAATGGTTATGTTTCTATTCTTCAAAGTGGTAAGACAGGAGGAACGGTTTCAACTAGCAATCTACCTGATAAATTTATCACTTTAAAAATGGATGACGAGAAGAAAATCGAAGAGTTAGTAAAAGAATTAAATAAACTTGATACAAAAATTAAGAATAATATTCAAATTATTAATCTTACGCCTACTAAAGCAACTTCAGATTTACTAACGATTGAGTTGTATGATGGCAATTCCATTCGTGTTCCTCTTTCTCAATTAACAGTTAAGCTTCCTTACTACGAGAAAATTAAGAGTCAACTTTCAGATGGAAGTATTGTAGATATGGAAGTTGGACTTTATACAACGACTCCTGAAGTTGAATCATCAAAAACTGATGGGGATAAAAAGAAAGACAAAGATAAGACTGATAAAAAAGAAGAAAATGCAACTTCTGAAGAAGGTCAAGATACTACAACATCAACGGAACAGCATTCTGAAGAAGAAACTAATTCTGAAAATTCAGGTATCCAACCAGAAGAAAAACCAAGTGTTGGTCAGGAAACAACTCTTCGGACTTCCCCTGCTCAAGGCTAATATTGAATAATAAAAAACGTAAAATGCTGACATTTTACGTTTTTTTATGGTACAATAGTATCCGAATAATTCTGTTTTTATACAGTTTACAAAGATATTGAATGGAAAGATTGAGAGGTCGAGTGAATGGCTAGAGATGGCTTTTTTACAGGATTAGATATAGGAACTAGCTCGATTAAGGTTCTTGTTGCTGAGTTTATTGATGGATCAATGAATGTCATCGGAGTAAGTAATGTTAAGAGTTCTGGTGTGAAAGATGGCATCATTGTTGACATTGACGCTGCAGCGAAATCAATCAAAACAGCTATTGAACAAGCAGAAGAAAAAGCTGGGATTGTTATTGAGCAAGTGAACGTTGGGCTTCCAGCTAATCTTCTTCAAATTGAGCCTACACAAGGTATGATTCCAGTAACAAGTGAATCAAAAGAAATCAAAGATGAAGATGTTGAAAGTGTTGTTCGCTCAGCCTTGACAAAGAGCATTACACCTGAGCGTGAGGTTATCTCACTAGTTCCTGAAGAGTTTATTGTTGATGGCTTCCAAGGAATTCGTGATCCTCGTGGAATGATGGGGATTCGTCTTGAAATGAGAGGTCTCATTTACACAGGTCCAACAACAATTCTTCACAACCTTCGTAAGACAGTTGAACGTGCGGGTATTCAAGTAGAGAATATTATCATCTCTCCTCTTGCTATGACACGTGCTGTACTAAATGAAGGTGAACGTGAGTTTGGTGCTACTGTTATTGATATGGGTGGCGGTCAAACAACTGTTGCAAGCATGCGTGCTCAAGAACTTCAATTTACCAATATTTATTCTGAAGGTGGCGAGTACATCACTAAAGATATTTCAAAAGTTTTGAAGACTTCAATGCAGATTGCTGAAGCGCTTAAGTTCAATTTTGGTAATGCAGATATTGAAGAAGCAAGCGAAACAGAAACTGTCCAAGTAGAAGTTGTAGGTGAGAATTCACCAGTTGAGATTACAGAAAAATACCTTGCTGAGATTATCTCAGCTCGTGTGAAGCATATCCTTGATAGAGTTAAACAAGACTTGACTCGAGGACGTCTACTTGATTTGCCTGGTGGCATTGTCCTTGTAGGTGGAACAGCCATCATGCCAGGTGTGGTTGAAGTTGCTCAAGAAATTTTTGAGACAAATGTTAAACTTTACGTGCCAAATCAAGTTGGTATTCGTAATCCAATGTTTGCAAATGTGATTAGTCTTGTTGAGTATGTTGGTCTTCTTACAGAAGTTGATATCATCGCACAACAGGCTGTGTCTGGTGAAGAGTATCTTCGTCGTAAACCAATCGACAATGAGGCTCCTGCCTTGAGTTTTGATAGAACTCCTACTCCAGCACCTCGAGTGGCTCCTCAGCCAAATCCTGTTCCAGTTGAGAACACCATTGAGGTACCTCTGCCAGTTGAAGAAGAAAATCATGAACAAAAACAAAAACTTGGTGATCGTGTTCGTGGTATTTTCGGCAGTATGTTTGATTAATTGAATCTAGTAAAAGCGAGGAAATAAAATGAGTTTTTCATTTGATAGCGCATCAGTTCAAGGTGCGGTAATTAAAGTTATCGGTGTCGGTGGAGGTGGCGGAAACGCCATCAACCGAATGATTGAAGAAGGTCTTGCTGGTGTTGAATTTATTGCAGCTAATACTGATATTCAAGCACTCAGCTCTTCTAAAGCAGAAACAGTAATCCAATTGGGTCCTAAATTGACTCGTGGCCTTGGTGCCGGAGGTCAACCTGAAGTTGGTCGTAAGGCAGCTGAAGAAAGTGAAGAAACACTTACAGAAGCACTTACAGGAGCTGATATGGTCTTTATCACTGCTGGTATGGGTGGTGGCTCTGGTACAGGGGCAGCACCAGTTATTGCACGTATTGCGAAAAGCTTGGGTGCATTGACAGTTGCAGTTGTGACACGTCCATTTGGATTTGAAGGTAACAAGCGTGGTGCCTTCGCTGTCGAAGGTATTCAAGAGTTGCGTGAGCAAGTTGATACCCTTCTTATTATCTCTAACAATAACCTTCTTGAAATCGTTGACAAGAAAACACCACTTCTTGAAGCTCTTAGTGAAGCAGATAATGTTCTTCGTCAAGGGGTCCAAGGTATTACAGACCTTATCACTAACCCAGGTTTGATTAACCTCGACTTTGCCGATGTGAAAACAGTTATGGCAAATAAAGGTAATGCACTTATGGGTATTGGTATTGGTTCAGGTGAAGAACGTATTGTTGAAGCTGCGCGCAAAGCAATCTATTCACCACTTCTTGAAACTACTATTGATGGTGCAGAAGATGTTATCGTTAACGTAACTGGTGGTCTTGATATGACGCTTACAGAAGCAGAAGAAGCATCTGAAATTGTTGGTCAAGCAGCTGGTAGCGGTGTTAACATTTGGCTTGGTACATCAATCGATGATACATTGAAAGATGAAATCCGTGTAACTGTTGTTGCAACTGGAGTTCGTCAAGATCGTGCTGAAAAAGTATCTGGTATGAAAGCTCAGCCACGTAAAGTGACTACAGCTCCTTCACAACCATCAGCTCCTACTCAGCAAGTTGCTCAAGAAGAGCAACGTCCAGTTTCTCAACCTTCATTTGAACGTCAACCAAATTTTGACTATAATGAAACACCTTCAATGCCTCAAGCAGGAGTTCGTCCTGCAGCCGCAGCTCCTCAACAAGAGCAGTCAGCTTTTGGTAATTGGGATTTGAGACGTGATAATATCTCTCGTCCTGAAACTGGTCAACTAGATAGTCAATTGACTATGTCTACATTCTCAAGTGATGTTGAAGATGATGATGAATTGGAGACACCACCATTCTTTAAAAATCGTTAATAATGACTATAGAAGAGAATAAAAATAATGTTTATCAAGCGGTAAAAAGAGCTTGTGAAAAGGCTAATCGCTCTAGCGATGACGTCAATATTATTGCCGTAACCAAATATGTTTCAAGTGATGTCGCTGAAGAATTGGTTAAAACGGGAATCAAGCACATTGCTGAAAATCGCGTTGATAAATTCCTAGATAAGTATCAAGCTTTAAAAAATTATGATTTGACTTGGCACCTTATTGGTACCTTGCAACGTCGTAAAGTAAAGGATGTTATTAATTTAGTTGATTATTTTCATGCTTTGGATTCTGTTAAATTGGCAGAGGAAATTCAAAAGCGTGCCGATTACACCATTAATTGCTTCCTACAAGTTAATGTTTCAGGTGAAGAGTCAAAACATGGTTTTTCACCTGAAGAACTTGATACTGTTCTAAAACAAATTGAAAATCTTGATAAAATTTGTATAGTTGGACTCATGACTATGGCTCCAATTGATGCAGATGCTCAAGAACTTGATAAGATTTTTGCTGAGACAAATGAACTTAGACAATCAATTCAAGAGAAAAAACTAAAGAATGTTCCTTGTGATCAGTTAAGCATGGGGATGAGTCGAGACTATGACATGGCTATTCAGAATGGATCAACCTTTGTCAGAATAGGCAGTGCATTCTTTAAAGAGAACGGAGAATAACCTTATGGCATTAAAAGACGCAATTGATAAAATTGTTTCATATTTTGATACCGACGAAGTAACAGATTATGAAGATGCTGCTAAAGA
This sequence comes from Streptococcus sp. HMSC078H12, assembly GCF_001814615.1. Taxonomy (NCBI): domain Bacteria; kingdom Bacillati; phylum Bacillota; class Bacilli; order Lactobacillales; family Streptococcaceae; genus Streptococcus; species Streptococcus sp. HMSC078H12. The sequence continues at coordinate 506,425 of NZ_KV817316.1, forward strand.
AGAGGCTAAAGAACGTCCAGTGAAAGCACAGAAACCTGTGCAGACACCACCTCCTCGTCAGCAACGTCAACCTGAGCGTTCTCAGGCAACAGTCCCTCCTCGTCGCCAACATGTTCATTCAGACTTACAGGAAACTCAAGTCCTTCGTAGTTTACCTCTGAGTCGTTCACAAGCAAATCAGGGACCACAACAGATGAATACAACTAAAACAACAATTGCAATTAAATATCCTAAAAAGTATGAAGATGCTCAGGAAATTGTAGAACTATTGATTGAAAACGAATGTGTTTTAATCGATTTTCAATATATGTTGGAAGCGCAAGCTCGTCGTTGTCTTGACTTTATTGATGGTGCTAGCAAGGTACTTACAGGCAACTTGCAAAAAGTTGGCTCTTCAATGTATTTGCTTACGCCAATTAATGTCGTTGTTGACATCGAAGAGATTGGGTTGGCTCATGGCAACCAAGAAGCTAATTTTGACTTCGACATGAAGAGACGTTAAGCGATGTCTGTATTACTTTATGTTATTTGGGCACGTGTTGTTAACGTGATAGAGATTCTTCTTGTAGTCTATGCTTTGTTGTCCTGGTTTCCAGGAGCTTATGATACTAGCCTTGGAAGAATCATTAGACAAATTGTTCAACCGATTCTCGCACCATTTCGTCGCCTGAATTTATCTTTTGCTGGTATTGATTTTTCAATATTGGTAATTGTACTTCTACTAAACTTTTCACTTAGAATTCTTAGATTTATTCTACTCTGATGTCAGATATTAAAAATATTGAACAGCATTACTCGTTAGATGAACGCCCTTTTCTAGAGAAGGTTAGGGGATTTTGTCAATTAGTTGATGAAAGGTACAGTCCTTACTTAACTGATTTCTTGAATCCTCGTGAAATTCAGATTGTTGAAGAGTTAGCTCATTACTACAATTTAAAATTTTTTGTGAGTTCTACTCCTGAATCTGAAGAATATGGAAGAGTTATTCTTGCTCCCGAATATTACGAGCTTGATGACGAAGACTTTGAAATTAAACGCCTAGAAATCTCTTATGCGAGACAGTTCAATAAATTGACACACCCAAAAGTTTTGGGAGCACTGATTAATCAACTTGGTCTTGATCGTCAAGTATTTGGAGATATTATTCTTGATGAAGAAGGACGTGTTCAATTTTCCATTGCTTCTCATTTAGCAAGTTATGCGATAATGACGATTACTAAGATTGGAAATGTTTCGGTTACTCTAAAAGAAGTAAGCAAAGACGATTGGATTTCAAATCAAGAAAACTATTCACAATCTTTTGTTTTACTTTCCAGTATGCGTCTTGATAATGTGTTGGCGACGGTACTAAACCTATCCCGTTCTAACGCCTTAAAACTTATTGCTTCTGGAAAAGTTAAATTAAATTATAGACAAATTGAGAAGGCTAATCAGACGGTTATGATTGGTGATATGATTTCGGTTAGAGGTTATGGTCGATTTCGACTAGCTCAACAAGACGGATTTTCAAAGTCCGGGAAAGCTAAAATCGTTATTGAAAGTCTGTTAAGACGGAGAAAAAAGTAGTTATTTAATTTAAACCATCAGATATGGTAATGAAAAATAAAGGAGGCCTGTAATGGCTATTACAGCACTTGATATTAAAGATAAACAGTTTACAACTAAATTTCGTGGATATAATGAGCAAGAAGTTGATGAATTTCTTGATATTATTGTAGATGATTACGAAGATTTGGTTCGTGATAATCGTGAACTTGCTGCTCGTGTAAAAGAGCTTGAAGAAAAATTGGCTTATTTTGATGAAATGAAAGAATCATTGAGTCAATCAGTTATTTTGGCTCAAGAAACAGCTGAAAAAGTTAAAGCTTCAGCGGCTGACGAATCAGCTAACTTGATTAATAAGGCTAACTTCAATGCTACTCATTTGGTTGAAGAAGCTAAATCTAAGGCATCTGAAATTCTTCGTGATGCAACAGATGAAGCCAAACGTGTTGCCATCGAAACGGAAGAACTTAAACGTCAAAGTCGTGTCTTCCACCAACGCCTATTGGCTGCAGTTGAAGGTCAGCTTAGCCTAGCAAGTGCTCCAGAATGGGGTGAATTGTTGCAACCAACAGCTATTTATCTTCAAAATTCAGATGCTGCCTTTAAAGAAGTTGTTGAAAAAGTTTTGGATGAGCATGTACCTGATTCAAATGATGCAGCTTCATTTGATGCAACTCGTCAATTCACTCCTGATGAAATGGCTGAACTTCAACGTCGTGTTGCTGAAAGTAATAAGCAAGTTGAAGATTTCTCTAGTCCAGAAGTTGATGAAACAAACGAAGTGGTTTCAACTCCTGTTGATTTTGGTATTCCAGATACTTTCGAGAGTGAAGTAGCAGATTTCCCAACTTCAGCACCAGTAGATGAAGATTTTGATTTGCAACCTGAGTCAACAGGTGAAATTAATCTTAACGAAACACAAACGTTTAAATTGAATATTAGCGAATAAGAAAAATACAACTTACCAAGTATATTAACAGCGAGTGGGAGATGGTGTGAGTCCCACATTCCCTATTTGGATAGTTATCATTTTCAAGCATTCTAACTGAACTAAGTAAGTTAGAAGGATGGTCCTCCTTACGGACATATGAGGGAGCAAATGTTTTTTTGCTCTGAATTAAGGTGGTACCACGAGCTTTCGTCCTTTTTGATGAAGGCTCTTTTTATTTAGTAAATTAATTTAAAGAGGAGATATAATGAAACTCAAAGAAACCTTAAATCTAGGTAAGACAGCTTTTCCAATGCGAGCTGGACTTCCTAACAAAGAACCAATCTGGCAAAAAGAGTGGGAAGATGCTAAGATGTATCAACGTCGTCAAGAGTTGAACCAAGGTAAACCTCACTTCACTCTTCATGATGGTCCTCCGTATGCCAATGGTAATATTCACGTTGGACATGCGATGAATAAAATTTCTAAGGATATCATTGTTCGTTCAAAATCAATGTCTGGTTTCTATGCTCCTTACGTTCCTGGTTGGGATACGCATGGTCTTCCAATTGAGCAAGTGTTGGCAAAACAAGGTGTGAAACGTAAAGAACTTGATCGTGCTGAATACCTTAAGATGTGTCGTGATTATGCACTTTCACAAGTTGACAAACAACGTGAAGATTTCAAACGTCTTGGTGTTTCGGCTGATTGGGATAACCCATATGTTACTTTGACACCAGACTATGAGGCTGCACAAATCCGTGTATTTGGTGAGATGGCTAAAAAAGGTTACATCTATCAAGGTGCAAAACCAGTTTATTGGTCATGGTCATCAGAATCAGCACTTGCTGAAGCTGAAATCGAGTACCATGATTTAGTTTCAACTTCACTTTACTATGCCAATAAGGTTAAGGATGGTAAAGGAGTACTAGATACAGATACATATATCGTAGTTTGGACAACAACACCATTTACAGTAACAGCTTCACGTGGTTTGACTGTTGGTGCTGATATTGAATATGTTCTCGTAAAACCTGCCGGAGAAGACCGAAAATTTGTCGTTGCTTCTGAATTACTTAATAGTCTTTCAGAGAAGTTCGGTTGGACAGATGTGGAAGTATTTCAGTCATACCGTGGTGAAGAATTGAATCAAATCGTCACTGAACACCCATGGGATACAGAAGTTGATGAGCTTGTTATCCTTGGTGATCACGTAACTACAGATTCAGGTACAGGTATCGTCCATACGGCTCCTGGTTTTGGTGAGGATGACTATAACGTAGGTATTGCTAATGGCCTTGAAGTTGCCGTAACCGTTAATGAGCGTGGTATCATGATGGAAAATGCTGGCCCTGATTTTGAAGGTCAGTTCTACGATAAAGTGGCGCCAATCGTTATGGAAAAACTTGGTGATTTGCTCCTTGCTAAAGAAGAAATCTCACACTCATACCCATTTGACTGGCGTACGAAGAAACCAATCATTTGGCGGGCTGTGCCACAATGGTTTGCCTCTGTTTCTAAATTCCGTCAAGAGATTTTGGATGAGATTGAAAAAGTTAAATTCCATTCTGAGTGGGGTAAAGTTCGTCTTTACAACATGATTCGTGACCGTGGTGACTGGGTAATCTCTCGTCAGCGTGCTTGGGGTGTGCCACTCCCAATCTTCTATGCTGAAGATAAAACACCAATCATGACTGAAGAAACAATCGAACATGTGGCTAAACTTTTCGAAGAGCATGGTTCAGTTATCTGGTGGGAACGTGATGCCAAAGATCTTCTTCCAGAAGGCTTTACACATCCAGGTTCACCAAACGGAGAGTTTACTAAAGAAACTGACATTATGGACGTATGGTTTGACTCAGGTTCATCATGGAATGGTGTCGTTGTTAACCGTCCTGAGTTGACTTATCCAGCTGACCTCTATCTCGAAGGTTCAGACCAATATCGTGGATGGTTTAACTCCTCACTTATCACATCTGTTGCTAATAATGGTGTTGCACCATACAAACAACTCTTGTCTCAAGGTTTTGCGCTTGATGGTAAGGGTGAAAAGATGTCTAAATCCCTCGGTAATACTATTGCTCCTAGTGATGTTGAGAAACAATTTGGTGCTGAAATTCTGCGTCTTTGGGTAACAAGTGTTGATACAACTAATGACGTTCGTATCTCAATGGATATCCTTAGCCAAGTATCAGAATCTTATCGTAAGATTCGTAACACACTTCGTTTCTTGATTGCTAATACATCTGACTTCAATCCAACAACTGATGCAGTAGCCTTTGAAGACTTGCGTTCTGTAGATCAGTACATGACTATTCGATTTAACCAATTAGTTAAGACTATTCGTGATGCCTATGCAAACTTTGAATTCTTAACTATCTACAAAGCCTTAGTTAACTTTATTAACGTTGAGTTGTCTGCTTTCTATCTTGATTTTGCTAAAGATGTTGTTTACATTGAAAGTGCAGAATCACTTGAACGTCGTCAAATGCAAACAGTCTTCTACGATATTCTTGTCAAGATTACAAAACTATTGACACCAATTCTTCCTCACACTGCAGAAGAAATTTGGTCATATCTTGAATTTGAAACAGAAGACTATGTTCAATTGTCAGAGTTGCCAGAAGCAGAAGAATTCGCTGGTCAAGATGCACTTCTTGAAAAATGGAATGCCTTCATGGATTTCCGTGGCCAAGCTCAAAAAGCTTTGGAAGAAGCGCGTAACGAAAAAGTTATCGGTAAATCGCTTGAAGCTCATTTGACAATCTATCCTGATGCTGAAGTCAAAGAACTTCTTGAAGGTTTGAATACTAACCTTGCTCAACTTTTGATTGTTTCAGCATTGACTATTGCTGAAGGAGATGCTCCTGAGTCTGCTGTAAGCTTTGAAGGTGTAGCATTCACAGTAGAACGTGCTGAAGGTGATGTCTGTGATCGTTGCCGTCGTATCGATCCAACTACCAAAGAACGTAGCTACAATGCGACTATCTGTGATCACTGTGCTAGCATTGTTGAAGAAAACTTTGCTGAAGGTGTAGCAGAAGGTTTTGAAGTAAAAGCAAAATAAAATAAAAAGAGTTCAATTTGAACTCTTTTTCTATTTGTTTTTCGAATATAGTATTGAAGACAATAAAAAAACTAGCTCAGCTAGTTTTTTCTTATAGTCCGTAGTTATAATCATCATCTTGCATGGCTTCAACAGTCCCTAGAAGGTAACCATTACCAACTTGAGAGAAGAAGTCGTGGTTAGATGTTCCTGTAGAAATACCATTCATAACGATTGGGTTAACATCGTTCGCACTATCTGGGAAGAGTGGATCTTGTCCCAGGTTCATGAGAGCCTTGTTGGCATTATAACGTAGGAAAGTCATGACTTCCTCAGTCCATCCAACACCATCATAAAGAGATTTAGTGTAGAGTTCTTCATTTTCATACAATTGGTAGAGAAGATCATACATCCATTCACGGAAACTTTCTTGCTCCTCTTCAGGTAATTCGTTGAACCCTAGTTGGAATTTATAGCCAATATAAGTTCCGTGAACAGATTCGTCACGGATAATGAGCTTAATGATTTCAGCGACATTAGCCAGCTTGTTATTACCAAGATAATAGAGTGGAGTGAAGAACCCTGAATAGAAAAGGAATGTTTCAAGATATGTTGAAGCAACCTTTTTCTGAAGAGGCGTTCCATTTTCATAGATATCGTTAATGATTTTCGCCTTGGTTTGGAGGTATTCGTTACTGTTAGTCCACTCGAAAATTTCTTCAATTTCAGATTTAGTATTCAAAGTTGAGAAGATTGAAGAGTAAGATTTCGCGTGAACAGATTCCATGAACTGAATGTTGTTCAATACAGCTTCTTCATGAGGTGTACGGACGTCTGCACGAATGGCTTCAACACCAGTTTGAGATTGCATGGTATCTAGCAAGGTTAAACCACCGAAAACTTTTCCAACCAAATCCTTTTCTTCAGCTGAAAGTTTACGCCAGTCATCAAGGTCATTTGAAAGTGGGATACGTGTATCTAGCCAAAATTGTTCGGTCAATTTTTCCCAAGTAGATTTATCAATCGCATCTTCGATTTCATTCCAGTTAATGGCTTTGTAGTAAGTTTCCATTAGAAACCTCTTTCTTTATTGATATCGTTACTATTTTATCATAATTCAAAATCATGATATAGTTTTTTGAGTTGATCTATTAAAAAAGTCGGCGAACCGACCTTTTAATGCATTTTGTAAATAAGACTAGTGAGGTTGTTATCGTTAAATCACTATCTTAGATGACACAGCTTTCACATTGGTTAGAACCAACCTCTTCACCGTCATCTGTATAAGTACGGATGTAGTAGATTGATTTAATTCCCTTGTTAAAGGCGTAGTTACGAAGGATAGAAAGGTCACGAGTCGTTTGTTTATTTTCTGTTTTCCATTCGTAAATTTCTTTTGGTAACTCACTACGCAAGAATAGGGTTAATGACAAACCTTGATCAACGTGTTCAGTTGCAGCGGCATAAACGTCGATAACTTTACGCATGTCCATGTCGTAGGCTGAAGTGTAGAAAGGAATTGTGTCTGTTGAAAGACCGTTGGCTGGATAGTAGATTTTTCCGATTTTCTTTTCTTGACGTTCTTCAATACGTTGTGTGATTGGATGGATAGAAGCCGAACAGTCGTTAATGTAAGAGATTGAGCCATTTGGCGCAACAGCCAAACGGTTTTGATGGTAGAGTCCATCTTTCTTAACGAGTTCACGGAGTTCTTCCCAATCTTTGGCTTGTGGGATGAAGTGGCCATCGAAAAGTTCTTTGATACGGTCAGATTTAGGAACGTATTGGCCTGTAACGTATTTGTCAAAGTAAGAACCATCAGCATATTTTGATTTTTCAAAACCGACAAAGGTTTCTTGACGTTCACGGGCAATGTTGTTAGATTCAACTAAAGTCCAGTAGTTCATAAGCATGAAGTAGATATTAGTGAATTCAACAGATTCAGGGCTACCATACTCGATATGGTGTTTAGCGAGGTAAGAGTGAAGCCCCATAGCTCCCAAACCAAAGGTATGAGCTTGTTGGTTACCATTTTTGATAGATGGTACAGCATCGATACTTGAGCTATCTGTAACAAAGGTAAGCGCACGTGTCATAGCTCTAATCGAACGACCAAAGTCAGGTGAGGTCATCATGTTAAGGATATTAGTTGATCCAAGGTTACATGAAATGTCTGTACCGAGTTTAACAAACTCTTGTGCATCGTTAAGTTCACTTGGTGTTTGAACTTGGAGAATTTCAGAACAGAGATTGGACATGATAATCTTACCATCGATTGGATTGTGTCGATTGGCTGTATCAACATTGACGATATATGGATAACCTGATTCTTGTTGGAGTTTAGAAATTTCGGTTTCTAGCTCACGGGCATTAATCTTGCTTTTTGTGATATTTGGATTGGCAACCAACTCATCGTACATAGCTGTAATATCAATGTAGTTATATGGTTTACCGTACTCTTTTTCGACTGAGTAAGGACTGAAGAGGTACATATCTTCATTATTACGTGCCAACTCGTAGAATTTATCTGGAACTGTAACACCAAGTGACAGTGTCTTAACACGCACCTTCTCATCAGCATTCTCTTTCTTAGTAGAAAGGAAGGCAAGGATATCTGGGTGGAAAACATCCAAATAAACAACACCAGCACCTTGACGTTGGCCAAGTTGGTTTGAGTAAGAGAAGCTATCTTCGAAAAGCTTCATAACAGGCACGACACCAGAGGCTGCCCCAGCATATCCTTTGATAGGAGCACCAGCTTCACGAAGGTTAGACAAGCTAATACCTACCCCACCACCAATACGTGATAACTGGAGGGCAGAGTTGATAGAACGTCCGATAGAATTCATGTCATCTGTTACTTGAATAAGGAAACATGACACGAGTTCACCACGACGACTACGTCCAGCATTTAAAAATGAAGGAGTAGCAGGTTGGTAACGTTGGTGAATCATTTCGTTGGCAAGGTCACTAGCTAGGTTTTCATCACCATCAGCAAAGTAAAGGGCGTTGAATAGAACACGATCTTCAATACTTTCGAGGTAAGACTCGCCATCGTTTGTTTTGAGGGCATATTGTTGGTAGAACTTGTAGGCTGCCATGAAAGATTGGAAGCGGAATTTTTGAGAATGAATTTCTGCAGACAATTTTTCGATGAAAGCAGGCTCGTATTTACCGATGAATTCAGACTCAATATAATCGTTCTCAATCAAATAATTAATTTTATCTGTGATGCTGTTGAATGCCATTGAATTTGGCTTAACGTTTTCAAGGAAGAAGGCACGAAGTGCTTCTTTGTCCTTATGCAAAGGAATTTGACCGTTAACAGGACGATTAATTTCGTTGTTGAGGCGGAAGTATGAGACATCGCCAAGATTTTTTAAAGACATAATACAGATACCAGGCTCAGTTTAATAGTATATTAAGGTTGAAACATTAAACTAAGCAAACAAGTTCCTTTCTATATAAAAACTTGATAATTAAAGGATTTCTTTAAGTTTAGCAGGTTGAAAACCTGAAAAGACGATATCGCCGGCTTCAATAACTGGAGCAGCAGTGAAACCGAGGCTTTTAACGTAATCGATTTTTTCTGGCTGTTCATCAATGTTGATTTCTTCGAAATCAGCACCTTCCTTTTCCAAGAATTTTTTAGTCATTTTGCACTGCATGCAGTTGTTTTTAGAAAACAATGTAATCTTTGCCATTGCAAATACTCCTTTATAAAAAGATTTTAAGTGGCCAAGAGCCACTTTTCAACTCTAATAGAATACCCAAAATATTGGGAAAAATCAAGCTAAATATCTTAAGGAAATACAAGATTTTGTGTTTAGTATTGAAACACAACCCTATATCTTGTGTTTTAAAGGCTTTTTTAAGTTTCCTAAATTAAATAGGATTAGTGTATGGAATTGACTAAAAAAGAAACATCTAACCATACATGTTATATAACATAACATCAAAATGCCAATTCTATTTGTTTTTCCAAAAAAAACAGTGTAGAATAAAGAAAATTTTTAACTAATGGAGGTTCAAGTATGCAAGAATACTGTTCAAATCTAACTGTAAATGGTAAGATATTCTCTTTCTATGATCTCGAAAAAGCAGCAAAATCTCATGATGTTAAGGTCGGAGAACTACCTTATACCATTCGAATACTACTTGAAAGTCTCCTCCGAAAAAAAGATGGCGTCGATGTTAAGGAATCTCACATTTCTGACCTGATGAAATTTCCGAATTTTCCGACAGTTTCCGAAGTGCCTTTTAAACCAAGTCGTGTTATCTTACAAGATTTTACAGGAGTTCCTGTTGTTGTTGATTTAGCTTCAATGCGTGATGCTATAGTGGCTAATGGTGGTAAAGCAGAATTTATTAACCCTGAGATTCCAGTAGATTTGGTCATCGACCACTCTGTCCAAGTGGATTCATACGGATGTGATACTGCTCTTGAAGATAATATCAATCTCGAGTTTAAACGTAATAACGAGCGCTATGAATTTCTTAAGTGGGCCGAACAATCTTTTGAAAATTACCGTGCGGTTCCACCAGCTACAGGGATTATTCACCAGGTTAATATTGAATTTTTGAGCGATGTCATTATTGAAAAAGATGGGTTACTCTATCCTGATTCTATGTTTGGTACAGATAGTCACACGACTATGATTAATGGTATTGGCGTTCTTGGTTGGGGTGTTGGCGGAATTGAAGCTGAAGCAGCTATGCTCGGTGAAGCATCTTATTTCCCAATTCCAGAGGTTATTGGTGTATATCTGACGGGAGAGTTGCCTAAAATTGCAACGGCAACAGATTTGGCTCTCAAGATTACTCAGGTGCTTCGTTCTGAAAATGTGGTTGGTAAATTCGTTGAGTACTTTGGACCTGGTTTGAAGAGTTTATCTCTAGCTGACCGTGCTACAGTCGCTAATATGGCACCAGAATATGGTGCGACCTGTGGTTATTTTCCTATTGATGACGAGACTCTTAACTACATGCGTTTAACTAACCGTGATGAGGAACATATCCAAGTCACTGAAGCCTATACGAAAGCCAATCATCTTTTCTATGATCCAAGTAAAGAAGCCAAGTATACTAAGATTGTTGAAATTGATTTGTCATCTATTAAACCTTCTATCTCAGGTCCTAAACGTCCACAGGATTTGATTCTCTTATCAGATGCTAAGCAAGAATTCCAGGATGCAGTGGTACGAGAAGCAGGTGTCCGTGGCTTTGGTTTGGATAAGGAAGAGTTAGCAAAAACTGCAAAAGTTGACTTTGAGGATCATTCAGAAACAATTCAAACAGGTCATGTGGCCATTGCAGCAATCACATCATGTACCAATACCTCTAATCCTTACGTTCTTATGGCAGCCGGTCTTTTAGCCAAAAATGCGGTTGAGAAAGGATTAAAAGTATCTCCAACAGTGAAGACATCTTTGGCACCAGGTTCTAAGGTTGTTACTGGTTATCTCAAAGCTTCAGGCTTACAAACCTATCTAGATAAGCTTGGCTTTAACTTGGTAGGTTACGGTTGCACAACCTGTATTGGGAACTCAGGAGACTTACGTCCTGAGGTGGCTAAGGCTATTGCAGACACTGATTTATTAGCGAGTGCCGTTTTGTCAGGAAATCGTAATTTTGAAGGGCGTATTAATCCACTTGTTAAAGCGAATTTCTTGGCTAGCCCACCATTGGTTGTTGCTTATGCTTTAGCTGGTAACACGAATATTGATTTGACAACTGAACCTTTAGGTTTTGACGACAATGGTCAAGCTGTTTATTTAGAGGATGTTATGCCATCCCGTGATGAAATTGAGACTTATGTTGATAAATACGTCACTCGTCAACTCTTCCAAGATGAATATGCCAGTGTCTTTTCTGATAGCGAGAAGTGGAATGCTATTCCTACTGAACAAAGTCAAAATTATAAATGGAATCAAAACTCTACCTATATTCAAAACCCACCTTACTTTGATGCTTTAGGAGATGATTTGAGCATTAAACCATTGAAAGATTTGAAGGTTTTGGCTAAATTCGGAGATACGGTTACAACAGACCATATTTCTCCAGCGGGTAATATTGCTAGAAATAGTCCAGCAGCTCGTTATTTGACTGAGAATGGTGTTGATTATCAAGAATTCAATTCTTATGGTAGCCGTCGTGGAAATCACGAAGTCATGATGCGAGGAACCTTTGCTAATATTCGTATCAAGAATGAGCTAGCAGATGGAAAAATTGGTGGATATACTAAATATGATGGTGACATTCTACCTATATATGATGCTGCTATGAAATATAAAGAAGCTAATCAAGATACGCTTGTAATTGCCGGTAAGGATTATGGTATGGGCTCAAGTCGTGACTGGGCGGCTAAAGGTGCTAATCTTCTTGGTGTAAAAGTAGTGCTTGCTGAGAGTTTTGAGCGTATTCACCGTTCAAATCTCGTTATGATGGGGATTTTACCAGTCCAATTTATGGAAGGAGAAAATGCTGAAAGTCTTGGATTGACAGGACATGAGACCTTTAGCTTTGACCTTTCAGAAAATCCAGGTGTCCATGATGTTATCACTGTTAAAGCTTCAACACCTGAACAAACCAAAACCTTTAAAGCCTTGGTACGCTTCGATGCAGATGCTGATATTCGCTACTATAAAAATGGTGGTATCTTGCCAATGGTTGTAAGAAAAAAATTGAAGGGGGCCTAATATGACAACAGTTGAAATTAATGGACTTAAGGATATGATTGCCTGTAATACTAGGATTTCATCTATTATTGATGACCATTTATCGTATTCGGGATATGATATTTCCGAGTTTATGGAAAATAAAGCGTCTTTTGAGGAAGTGATTTATCTCTTGTGGAATGGTCATCTTCCTACGCAAATGGAACTTAAGTATTTTGAAGCTGAGTTGCGTAAGAACTATGATATTTCTGATGCTGTAGAGCAATGTATTCTTATCCAGTCTCGTCCACATTTGCACCCAATGAGTGTTTTACGTTCAACAGTCTCCCTTCTTGGGGTTTACAATGTGGACGCCGAGGAAAGATCCATGGAGGCGATTTATCAGCAAAGTATTGAATTGATGGCTAAATTGCCTACAATTATTACGACTTTTGCACGCTTACGTACTGGTAAAATGCCCCTCAAACCAAGAGAAGATTTAGGTTTTGCAGCTAATTTTCTCTACATGCTGAATGGTGTTGAACCTTCTGAAATTGAAATTGAAGCTATGAATAAGGCTTTAATTCTTCATGCTGATCATGAGTTGAATGCCTCAACTTTTGCAGCGCGTGTTTGTGCCTCGACTCTGACAGATATCTATTCTTGTGTCACAACAGCTATTGGTGCCCTAAAAGGTCCCCTGCATGGTGGAGCTAATGAACGCGTCTTTGATATGCTTAAAGAAATCCGTGAATCTGGTGATGTTAATGCTTACTTGCAGGAAAAACTTGACTCTAAAGAAAAAATCATGGGATTTGGACACCGTGTATACAAGAAACAGGATCCTCGTGAAATTTTCTTAAGAGATATGGCTAAAAAGTTGACAGAGGGTACTGAGAATGAAGAATTCTTTAATATGTCTCAAGAAATTGAAGAATTCATGAAAGATAAGAAGGGATTGATTCCCAATGTGGACTTTTATTCAGCTACCGTATACCATACTCTAGGAATTGACAGCGATATCTTCACCCTTATCTTTGCTATGAGTCGTGTTGCCGGCTGGATTGCTCATATTCAAGAGCAGCAAAAAAATAATAAATTGATTCGTCCACGTTCGCAGTACATCGGACAAGAAAATATGACTTATATTCCTTTAGAAAAACGCTAGGGAGGAAAGCTATATGGCAGAAAAAATCGTAATGAAAAATGGACAGCTTCAAGTTTCTGATTCTCCAATTATCCCTTTTATTGAAGGGGATGGTGTTGGACATGATATCTGGAAGAATGCCCAAGCAATCTTTGATAAAGCAGTAGAAGTAGCCTATGAAGGAAAGCGTCATATTGAGTGGCAAGAGCTTTTAGCTGGTAAGAAGGCTTATGATAAAACTGGTGAATGGTTGCCGAAAGAGACTTTGGAGGCTATTCGAGAAAGTTTAGTAGCTATTAAGGGACCGCTTGAGACGCCAGTAGGTGGTGGTATCCGTTCATTAAATGTAGCTTTACGCCAAGAACTTGATCTCTACGCTTGTGTTAGACCTGTTCGTTACTTTGAAGGAGTAGCAAGTCCACTTAAAGAACCAGAAAAAACAAATATTACTATCTTCCGTGAAAATACCGAAGATATTTATGCGGGGATTGAATGGGAAGCAGGAACGGCAGATGTCAAGCGCGTGATTGAGTTTCTCCAGACAGAAATGAATGTTAATAAAATTCGCTTCCCAGAATCAAGTAGTATCGGAATCAAGCCAATTTCAATAGAAGGAAGTAAACGTCTCATTCGCTCTGCTATCGACTATGCTCTCAAGAACAATCTAAAGAAAGTGACATTGGTTCATAAAGGGAATATTCAAAAATTCACAGAAGGTGGCTTCCGTAAATGGGGTTATGAAGTAGCTCAGGAAGACTATAAAGAAGAATTGCTGGCTGGTCGTTTAGAGATTAATGATATAATCGCTGATAACTTTCTCCAACAGATTCTTTTAAATCCAGAAAAATTTGATGTTGTTGCCTTAACCAACTTGAATGGTGATTATGCCAGTGATGCCTTGGCTGCACAAGTTGGTGGTATCGGCATCTCCCCTGGAGCCAACATTAACTATCAAACAGGCCATGCTATTTTTGAAGCAACACATGGAACAGCTCCGGATATTGCAGATCAAGATAAGGCTAATCCTTGCTCAGTTTTATTATCTGGCTGCATGCTTCTAGATTATATTGGTTGGACTGAGGCAGCTCAACTGATTACAAGTGCTATTGAGAAGACATTTAAAGCTGATATCTTTACAGCTGACTTAGCGTTTGGGAAACAAGCTTATTCAACGAGTGCCTTTAGCAATCAAATTCTTTCAATTATGTGATTGTTTTTGCTCGAAAATGAAAATTAACGATTGAAAACACCATGAAAGAAATTTTCTGAAAATGTTGTAAATAACTAGAGACTAGTATTTGCTTATGTTTTGAAAAATGAAAATGAGCAGTAAAATGAGAGACAAGCTTTCGAAAAACTTGTAGAAAGTACGTTTTAACCTTGCTAATCTCAATTAGCTATGTTATAATTCTAAATTGTAAGGGTTATCATTGATAACTCAAATATTCCAAATGAAGAAGGAGAATCCATTATGGCTTCTAAAGATTTCCACATTGTTGCAGAAACAGGTATCCACGCACGTCCAGCTACTTTGCTTGTTCAAACAGCTAGCAAATTTGCTTCAGATATCACTCTTGACTACAAAGGTAAAGCAGTTAACCTTAAATCTATCATGGGTGTTATGAGCCTTGGTGTTGGTCAAGGTGCTGACGTAACTATCTCTGCAGAAGGTGCTGATGCTGATGACGCAATCGCAGCAATCGCAGAAACAATGACAAAAGAAGGATTGGCATAAGAATATGACAGAAATGCTTAAAGGAATCGCAGCATCTGACGGTGTTGCAGTTGCTAAGGCATATCTGCTTGTTCAACCGGACTTGTCATTTGAAACTGTAACAGTTGAAGATACAAGTGCAGAAGAGGCTCGTCTAGATGCTGCTCTAGCGGCGTCACAAGACGAGCTTTCTGTTATCCGTGAAAAAGCAGTTGAAAGCCTTGGTGAAGAAGCGGCAGCCGTTTTTGATGCTCACTTGATGGTTCTTGCTGACCCAGAAATGACTGGTCAAATTAAAGAAACTATCCGTGCTAAACAAGTTAATGCTGAAGCTGCTTTGACAGAAGTAACAGACATGTTTATCGCTATTTTTGAAGGTATGGAAGACAATCCATACATGCAAGAACGTGCAGCGGATATTCGTGACGTTACAAAACGTGTGCTTGCTAACTTGCTTGGTAAGAAATTGCCTAACCCAGCAACAATCAACGAAGAATCAATCGTTGTTGCTCATGACTTGACACCATCTGATACAGCTCAGTTGAACAAAAAGTACGTAAAAGCTTTTGTTACTAATATCGGTGGACGTACTAGTCACTCTGCAATCATGGCTCGTACACTTGAAATCGCAGCCGTTCTTGGTACAAATAACATCACAGAACTTGTCAAAGATGGCGACATTTTGGCGGTTTCAGGTATTACTGGTGAAGTTGTTATCAACCCAACTGAAGAGCAAATTGCTGAGTTTAAAGCAGCTGGTGAAGCTTACGCTAAACAAAAAGCTGAATGGGCTCTCCTTAAAGATGCTCAAACAGTTACTGCTGATGGAAAACATTTCGAATTGGCTGCTAACATCGGTACACCTAAAGACGTTGAAGGTGTTAATGATAACGGTGCAGAAGCTGTTGGTCTTTATCGTACGGAATTCTTGTATATGGATTCTCAAGACTTCCCAACTGAAGATGACCAATATGAAGCATACAAAGCAGTTCTTGAAGGTATGAACGGTAAACCTGTTGTCGTTCGTACAATGGATATCGGTGGGGATAAAGAACTTCCTTACTTCGATCTTCCTAAAGAAATGAACCCATTCTTGGGTTACCGTGCTTTGCGTATTTCTATCTCTGAAACTGGTAACCAAATGTTCCGTACACAATTGCGTGCCTTGCTTCGTGCATCTGTTCACGGTAAATTGCGTATCATGTTCCCAATGGTTGCTTTGTTGAATGAGTTCCGTACTGCTAAAGGTATTCTTGAAGAAGAAAAAGCTAAATTGGTTGCTGAAGGTGTTGCCGTTGCAGACGATATCGAAGTGGGTATCATGATTGAAATCCCTGCTGCAGCTATGCTTGCTGACCAATTTGCTAAAGAAGTTGATTTCTTCTCAATTGGTACAAATGACCTTATCCAATATACTATGGCTGCTGACCGTATGAACGAACAAGTATCATACCTTTACCAACCATATAACCCATCAATCCTTCGTTTGATTAACAATGTTATCAAAGCGGCTCATGCTGAAGGTAAATGGGCTGGTATGTGTGGTGAAATGGCCGGTGACCAAACTGCTGTTCCACTTCTTGTCGGAATGGGCTTGGATGAGTTCTCAATGTCAGCGACATCTGTTCTTCGTACACGTAGCTTGATGAAGAAACTTGACACAGCTAAAATGGAAGAATACGCTAACCGTGCGCTTACTGAATGTTCAACAATGGAAGAAGTTCTTGAACTTTCAAAAGAATACGTTAACGTAGACTAATCATAAAAAGTGGAGGCTTAGGCTTTCACTTTTTTTATAGCTAAACAGAGACAAAATAATTGACTCATTCTTTGGTTAGGAGTAGAATACGGCTAACCTAGGTTAATAATTAAAACTATTTTTTGTCAAAATTTTCTGAATAATTCTCGTTTAAATCTTGGATTATTTCTAAAAAAATGATAAAATAGGTCTTATAATAGATAAAAGGAGTTACTATCTTGGCTAAACAATACAAAAACTATGTCAATGGTGAGTGGAAAACATCTGAAAACGAAATTACTATTTACGCACCTGCAAACGGTGAGGAACTTGGATCAGTTCCAGCGATGAGCCAAGCTGAAGTAGACGAAGTCTACGCAGCAGCTAAAGCAGCACTTCCAGCATGGCGTGCGCTTTCATATGCTGAACGTGCAGCTTACCTTCATAAAGCAGCAGATATCTTGGAACGTGATGCAGAAAAAATCGGACAAGTTCTTTCTAAAGAAATCTCTAAAGGTTTGAAATCTGCAATCGGTGAGGTTGTTCGTACTGCTGAAATCATCCACTATGCAGCTGAAGAAGGTTTGCGTTTGGAAGGTGAAGTACTTGAAGGTGGTGCGTTTGACGCTGGTAGTAAGAAAAAAATCGCTGTTGTTCGTCGCGAACCAGTAGGTCTTGTCCTTGCTATCTCTCCATTTAACTACCCAGTAAACTTGGCTGGTTCTAAAATTGCTCCTGCCTTGATTGCTGGTGACGTTGTTGCCTTCAAACCACCAACACAAGGTTCTATCTCAGGTCTTCTTTTGGTTGAAGCATTTGTTGAAGCTGGTATCCCTGCAGGTGTCTTGAACTCTATCACAGGTCGTGGTTCTGTTATCGGTGACTACATCGTTGAACACAAAGCAGTTGATTTCATCAACTTCACAGGTTCAACACCAGTTGGTGAAAACATCGGTCGTTTGGCAGCTATGCGTCCAATCATGCTTGAACTTGGTGGTAAAGATGCCGCTATCGTTCTTGAAGATGCTGATCTTGACTTAACTGCTAAAAACATTGTTGCTGGTGCCTTTGACTATTCAGGTCAACGTTGTACAGCTATCAAACGTGTTCTTGTAATGGATAGTGTTGCAGATGAATTGGTAGAAAAAGTAACTGCTTTGGTAGGTAATATCACTGTTGGTATGCCTGAAGAAAGCGCAAGCGTTACACCACTTATCGATACAAAAGCAGCTGACTTCGTTCAAGGTTTGATTGATGATGCCGTTGAACAAGGTGCTACTGCTAAAACTGAATTGAAACGTGAAGGTAACCTTATCTACCCAGCTGTCTTTGACCATGTGACAACTGACATGCGTCTTGCTTGGGAAGAACCATTTGGTCCAGTATTGCCATTCATCCGTGTATCTTCAGTTGAAGAAGCAATCAAGATTTCTAACGAATCTGAATTTGGTCTTCAAGGTGCAGTCTTCACTCAAGACTACCCACGTGCGTTTGCAATTGCTGAACAACTTGAAGTTGGTACAGTTCACATCAACAACAAAACACAACGTGGTACAGATAACTTCCCATTCCTTGGTGTTAAAGGATCTGGTGCCGGAACTCAAGGTGTGAAATACTCTATCGAAGCTATGACTCGTGTGAAATCAACAGTATTTGATATCGCAAACTACTAAGAGTTTAGCTATTCAATCATTAAAAAAGTGTAAAGAGTCCCCATTATAGGGGCTCTTTTTCTTTTAAAATATGGTATAATAGAACTAAATTTCGAATATAGAGAGTTTTCTGACAATGAATAAATCTTATTTTTACTTGGTTATGAAGACGCATGAGTTAGAGGTGCCATACACTGGGAAACTCCGTCGTGTGCGTGTTCTTCTACCTAAGAACTATGAAACGGATACAGATCGTTCTTACCCTGTCGTGTATTTTCATGATGGTCAGAATGTTCTTTATAGTAAGGAGTCATTTTCTGGCTATTCTTGGAAGATTATCCCAACAATCAAGCGTAATCCTGATATTTCGCGTATGATTGTTGTAGCCATCGATAATGATGGTCCTGGCCGTATGAATGAGTATTCTGCGTGGAAGTACCAAGAATCGAATATCCCTGGTGTTCAGTTTGGAGGCAAGGGAGTGGAGTATGCAGAGTTTGTCATGGATGTGGTTAAACCCTTTATTGACAAGGAGTACCGTACCCTCTCAGATCGTCAGCATACAGCTATGATTGGTTCATCCCTTGGTGGTAATATCACTCAGTTTATGGGGCTTGATTATAAGGAGCAGATTGGTTGTCTTGGAGTGTTTTCTTCAGCTAACTGGTTGCATCAAGATGCCTTTGATCGTTATATGTCGCGTCAAAAGCTCGATGCAGATCAACGTGTCTACATTTATGTAGGTACTGAGGAAGCTGATGATACTGACAAGACCTTGATGGCTGGTAACATTAAGCAGGCTTACATTGACTCTTCATTGAGCTATTACCATGATTTGATAGCTCGTGGGGTTGATTTGGAGAATATCAAGATTCACATTCAATCTGGTGCTGAGCATAATGAAGAGGCTTGGGCTGAGAATTTACCAGACTGTCTTCGCTTTTTCGCTGAAAAGTGGGACTAGTCTTTATTAATGTAAAATATTTTTAATTTAGGAAAAGGAATATAAATATGAATATCGAACATCTTAGCCACTGGAGTGGTCAACTTAATCGTGAAATGTATGTTAACCGTTATGGGCACGCTGGTATCCCTGTTGTGGTTTTTGCCTCATCAGGTGGTAGTCATAACGAATACTATGACTTTGGTATGATTGATGCTTGTGCACGTTTTATCGAAGAAGGACGCGTACAATTCTTTACGCTGTCAAGTGTGGATAGTGAAAGCTGGCTTTGTGATTGGAAAAATCCACACGATCGTGCTGAAATGCACCGTGCCTATGAACGCTATGTTATTGAAGAAGCTATTCCATTTATCAAACACAAAACTGGTTGGTTTGATCCAATGATGACAACAGGATGTTCAATGGGTGCTTACCATGCGCTTAATTTCTTCTTGCAACACCCTGATGTTTTCAATAAAGTGGTAGCCCTTAGTGGTGTCTACGATGCTCGTTTCTTTGTGGGTGAGTTTGGAGGGGATGAAGCTATTTACCAAAATTCCCCATCAGATTATATCTGGAACCAAAATGATGGTTGGTTCATCGACCGCTACCGTCAAGCTGAAATCATCGTATGTACAGGTCTTGGTGCTTGGGAACAAGATGGTCTTCCATCTTACTATAAACTTAAGGAAGCCTTTGAACAAAAGAATATTCCAGCTTGGTTCTCTGAGTGGGGCCATGATGTCGCTCACGATTGGGAATGGTGGCGTAAACAAATGCCTTATTTCCTTGACAATATGAACCTATAATTTCTTTGTCTATCCTATCTAAATAACTATAAAAGAGGAATCACTAATGAATTATCTTGTTATTTCACCATACTATCCACAAAACTTCCAACAGTTTACAGTTGAACTTGCAAATAAGGGAATCACTGTTCTTGGTATTGGTCAAGAGCCTTATGAACAGTTAGATCAACCTTTGAAAGATGCTTTGACTGAGTACTTCCGTGTAGACAATTTGGAAAACTTAGATGAAGTTAAACGTGCGGTAGCCTTTCTTTTCTACAAACATGGTCCAATCGATCGCATCGAATCTCATAATGAATACTGGTTGGAATTGGATGCTGCTCTTCGTGAACAGTTCAATGTTTTTGGTGCTAAACCAGAAGACCTCAAGAAGACTAAATTCAAGTCTGAAATGAAGAAACTCTTCCAAAAAGCTGGAGTTCCAGTTGTTCCTGGTGCTGTCATTAAAACTGACGAAGATGTGGATAAAGCTGTGAAAGAAATTGGTCTTCCAATGATTGCTAAGCCAGATAATGGGGTTGGTGCAGCTGCAACCTTCAAACTTGAAACAGAAGATGATATCAATCACTTTAAGGCTGAGTGGGATCATGAAACAGTTTATTTCTTTGAAAAATTTGTAACTTCAAGCGAAATCTGTACTTTCGATGGTTTGATTGATCATGATGGTAATATTGTCTTCTCGACAACTTTTGATTATGCCCACACACCACTTGACTTGATGATTTACAAGATGGATAATTCTTATTACGTTCTTAAGGAAATGGATCCTAAGTTACGTAAGTATGGTGAGGCAATTGTCAAAGAATTTGGTATGAAGGAACGTTTCTTCCATATTGAGTTCTTCCGTGATGGTGACGATTATATTGCTATTGAATATAACAACCGTCCAGCAGGTGGTTTCACAATCGACGTATATAACTATGCTCACTCTTTCGATTTGTACAAGGGGTATGCGGATATCGTTGCTGGCGAACCATTCCCAGCTTCTCAGTTTGAGCCACTTTACTGTTTGGCGACTTCACGTCGTGCAAGCTCTCACTATGCTTATTCAGAAGAAGAACTTTTTGATAAGTATCGTGAACAACTTAAAGTTAAGAAAATCATGCCTGCAGCCTTTGCAGAGTTGCAAGGTGACTTCCTCTATATGTTGACAACTCCAAGTCGTGAGGAAATGGAACAAATGATTGAGGACTTTGGTAAAAAAGCCTAATCTGTATATGTTAAAAGCACTTCAGAGTAAACTGAAGTGCTTTTGTAATGCCTTATTTTTCGTGAAGTTCTTGATTTTTAAGAACCAGTTCTGAAACTTTGGCGAATTTTTTAAGTTTTTTGAGGTCTTCTGGATGGGTTACAAAGCTAATGACGCTACCTTCATTTCCCATACGACCAGTACGTCCTGCACGGTGAGTATAGGCTTCGCGATCTCGAGGAATATCGAAGTTGATGACTACCTCTAGATTTTCAATATCGATGCCGCGTGCCAAGAGGTCAGTACCGAGTAAGAGTGAAATCTCATGATTTTTGAATTTTTCCAAGATAACCTTACGGAATTTGACGTTGATGTCACTAGCCAATGATACCGCTGAAGCCCCGTTAAATTGGAGGCGTTCTTCAGTAGCCCCAAGGTCAGATAGACTGTTAAAAAAGACAAGGCCACGGAAGTCAGGGATATTGGAGAACTTACGAAGAAGTTCGACACGGTTACGTTTATCAACACTGATAAAATAATGTTTGATGGTGTCAAGTTCTTGATCAGATAGGTCATAAACGATGGTATTTTCGACAAGATTTTGATCATCAATTTTGTTGGTTGCCGAAATATAAATCATTTGATGGTCACGAGGAACATGGTGGCTGATTTTTGTCACAAAGTGGTATTGGCTATCACTGAGAAGCTCATCAAATTCATCTAGGACGATGGTGTTGACATTCATCATCTTGATCTTTTTGAGTTTAATCAGCTCAAAGACACGGCCAGGTGTTCCGATGAGAATTTCCGGTCCTTTCTTCAGGCGTTCAATTTGTCTCTTTTGACTAGAGCCAGAAAGGAAGAGTTGGGCAGTGAGTCCTAGTGGCTCAGCCCATTGTTTGGTCACATCAAAAATCTGTCCAGCAAGCTCTGAATTGGGTGCTAGGATAAGCAATTGCTGGGATTTTTTGGGCTTGAGTGAGAGGAGCAATGGGAGAAGGTAGGCTAGAGTCTTACCTGTTCCTGTAGGACTGATACCTAGGATATTGTCTCCTTCAGTGATTGGTGCAAAGAGTTCTTTTTGAATGGCAGTCTCTGTAGTGATTCCTTTTTCTTTAAGGAGGTCTTGCCATTGTTCAGGAAAGTTTTTAAACATAAAAGTCTCATTTTCTATATGGATTTGCTTTTATTATATCATGATTTAGTGTAGAATAAATAAGAAAGACTATATTAGATAGGAATTTACCATGCCTAAAAAACCGATTATTATTGGGGTTACGGGTGGCTCTGGTGGAGGTAAGACCAGTGTTTCTCGTGCCATTCTATCAAATTTTCCAGATGAGAAAATTGCTATGATTGAGCATGATTCTTATTATAAGGATCAGTCACATTTGACTTTTGAAGAGCGTGTGTCAACTAACTACGACCATCCCTTTGCCTTCGATACAGATCTTATGATTGAACACATCAATGAGCTGATTGCTGGGCGTCCAGTGGATATTCCGATTTATGACTACACTCAACACACTCGTAGTGAAAAGACCTATCGTCAGGAACCACAGGATGTCTTCATTGTTGAAGGGATTTTGGTACTTGAGGATAAACGCTTGCGTGATTTGATGGATATCAAGCTTTTTGTAGATACTGATGATGACATTCGTATTATCCGTCGTATCAAGCGTGACATGGAAGAGCGTGGCCGTAGCTTGGATAGTATTATTGAGCAATATATCAGTGTGGTTAAACCTATGTACCACCAGTTTATCGAACCTACGAAACGCTACGCAGATGTGGTGATTCCTGAAGGTGTCACAAATACTGTTGCTATCGATTTGATTAATACTAAGGTAGCAAGCATTTTGAAAGAAAGTCAGAAAGCCTAAGCAGGAGCTTGGCTTTTTTGGTATAATTGAAACGTTATGATTATTTTACAAGGAAACAAGATTGAGCGCTCTTTCTCAGGGGATGTGCTCTTTGATAATATTAATATTCAGGTAGATGAACGCGATCGTATTGCCCTTGTTGGACGCAACGGTGCTGGGAAATCAACCCTATTGAAAATTTTGGTTGGAGAGGAAGCGCCGACAAGTGGTGAAATCAACACAAAACGTGATTTGAATTTGTCTTACTTAGCTCAGGATAGTCGCTTTGAGTCTAGCAATACCATCTATGCGGAAATGTTAAATGTTTTTGCAGGTCTTCGTGCAGACGAAAAACGCCTTCGTGACATGGAAATGAAGATGGCTGAGTTAACTGGGTCAGACTTGGACAAGTTAATGACTGACTATGATCGCCTTTCTGAGGATTTCAGACAGCGAGGTGGTTTTACCTATGAATCTGATATCAGAGCCATTCTCAATGGTTTTAAGTTTGATGAAAGCATGTGGGAGATGCCTATTTCAGATCTTTCTGGAGGGCAAAACACGCGCTTAGCTTTGGCGAAAATGCTGCTTGAGAAGCCTGAACTCTTGGTACTGGATGAACCGACTAACCACTTGGATATCGAAACCATTGCCTGGTTGGAGAATTACCTGGTCAATTATCAGGGAGCTCTAATCATTGTCAGTCACGACCGTTATTTTTTGGATAAGGTGGCGACAGTAACCCTGGATTTGACCAAACATAGTTTAGATCGTTATGTCGGAAACTATTCAAAATTCATGGACCTTAAGGCTGAAAAGTTGGCCACTGAAGCAAAGAACTTCGAAAAACAACAAAAGGAAATTGCTAAGTTGGAGGACTTTATTAATCGTAATATTGTCCGTGCTTCTACAACTAAGCGTGCTCAAGCCCGTCGCAAACAGCTAGAGAAAATGGAACGCCTAGATAAGCCAACAGAAGGTCAGAAGTCGGCAAATATGACCTTTCATGCGGACAAGGTCTCTGGAAATGTGGTCTTGACAGTGAGGGATGCTGCTATTGGTTATGACGATGAGATTCTCTCAGAGCCTATTTCTCTGGATGTTAAGAAGATGGATGCCATTGCCATTGTGGGACCTAATGGTATCGGAAAAACAACCTTTATCAAGTCGGTAGTAGGTAAACTGCCATTTATCAAGGGAACATCAACTTATGGTGCCAATGTTGAAGTGGGTTACTATGACCAAACCCAATCTGCCTTGACACCGTCAAACACTGTTCTTGATGAGTTATGGAATGATTTTGCGACAACTCCTGAAGTTGAGATTCGTAACCGTCTGGGAGCTTTTCTCTTCTCAGGTGATGATGTCAAAAAGTCGGTTTCCATGCTTTCAGGTGGTGAGAAGGCTCGGCTGCTCTTAGCTAAATTATCAATGGAAAACAACAACTTCCTCATCCTAGATGAGCCGACCAACCATTTGGACATTGATAGTAAGGAAGTCTTGGAAAATGCTCTCATTGACTTTGATGGAACGCTTCTCTTTGTCAGCCATGACCGTTACTTTATCAACCGTGTGGCAACCAAAGTGATGGAAATTTCTGAGGATGGGGCAGCCATTTATCTTGGAGATTACGATTACTACCTTGAGAAGAAGGCGGAGCTTGAAGAGTTGGCACGACTTGAGGTAGAGGAAAATCAAGTATCAGAGGAAGTCCAAGTAGCTTCAGCGGGAGCTAGTGATTATCAAGCTCAAAAAGCCAATCAAAAAGAGATGCGTAAACTAAGTCGACGCATAGAGCAGATTGAAAATGAGCTAGAGACGATTGAGGAACGCTTGGAGGAAATTTCTGCTGCCATGCTTGAAACAAATGATGTGGCAGAATTGTCTGACTTGCAGAAAGAGCTGGATGACTTAACAGATTCTCAAGAGGCTCTAATGGAAGAGTGGAGTGACTTATCAGAACAAATGGAAGGTTAAGGGATGATGAGAACCTTTTCATGTTTTGAGTTGTGAAAGGCTTACATTGTTGGTATAATGGTCTTAGTATATAAAAGGAGACTAACTTTATGAACAAAGTAAAGAAAAAAGTGTATCGTAACACAACATCTTTCAACATGATGGCATGGGGATCATTTGCCTTCTTCGTAATCTTGATGTTGGTAGGCCTCTATACCCTTAAAGAGCCTTTGATGGTTAAGGGTTACTACCTCATGGGATGTGTTGGCTTGATTTCATCTTCCTTTACAGTATCTAAGGTTGTCCGTGATAATCAAGAAGATGAAGAAAACTATAACAAACTCATCGCACAACAAACTTTCGAACAATAAGAAGAGAAGCCTGAAAAGGCTTTTTCTTTTTGCAGAAAATGCACAAATATTCGGACTCTTCCCTAGTGGAAGTGTTATAATGGAGTGAAGAGGGTTAGATGATTTTGGAATGAGTAAGTCCAATTCATCAGCCTCAATGCCTTATAAGACTAATTATCGTATAAGAATGCGTTAGTGAAAAGGTAGGTAATATTATGGAATTCAAAGTGAAAGATGGTCAAATCATCTATTATCGTGATCTCGGTAAGGGCTTTCCAATTGTTTTTTTGCATGGCAATAATTTGTCAGGAAATTACTTTGGTAAGCAAGGAATTCTGTATCGAGACTATCGTTTAATTTTCA
Organism: Streptococcus sp. HMSC078H12; assembly: GCF_001814615.1. Lineage (NCBI taxonomy): Bacteria > Bacillati > Bacillota > Bacilli > Lactobacillales > Streptococcaceae > Streptococcus > Streptococcus sp. HMSC078H12. The sequence goes on from NZ_KV817316.1 coordinate 532,323, forward strand.
TTGATAGTCGTAATCACGGCAGGTCCAGTCGTCAGAGTGTTAAGATGACCTTTGAACAGATGGCTGCCGATTTGGAGGAAATTTTGCAATATTTGAATATCAAGAAGGCCTTATTTGTCGGTCATAGTGACGGTGCCAATTTGGCTATGGTTTATGCTAGTCGTTATCCTGACCGGATCGCAGGGCTCTTACTTAATGCGGGAAATATGACCTTTAATGGGTTGACGAGACGCTCAAGATTCGCGGTCTATATACAATATCTTTGCTTAAAAGCCTTGTCACCATTTTCATCTAAAATGGATATCATGGCTCAGGTAACGGGGCTTATGCTTCATGACTTGCCACTAGATAGGGAACGTCTACATCAGGCTGCCTATCCTGTTTGGGTAGTTATGGGGCAAAGGGATGTTATCAGTATCAGGCATTCTAGGGAGATTTCGGAACTCTTTCCAATTCATAAGCTCTATGTCCAACGTCGAGAAGGGCATCGTCTAGCTCAACGTAAATATAAGATTTTCAATCAAATGATTCGTGAGCTTGTGAGAATTAGTCGAAAAGAGGTGGTGGCATGAAGCGTCTTTTAGAGAGACTTCAACCTTTAAAAGCGGCCGTTAAATCTATCTTCTTTATCTCGATTACGGTTCTTGTAGTCATAGAATTGGTTCGCCTCAAACGAACCATCACTCTAGAGTCACTTGAGTCAGCCCTGGCCGGTTTGTCTATTTGGCATCTTGTTTTGATGGCTATTATCGGACTAGTCGCTGTCTCCCCTATGCTCTTTTATGACATCATACTGAATAAGGAGCTAGAAACGGATTATTCCAGATCCTATATCTTAGAAACAAGTTGGGCTGTTAATACCATTAATAATTTAGCTGGTTTTGCTGGTTTGGTCGATGTGGGTCTGCGATATTCCTTTTATTCTGAGGATGGGCAGGAAAAGACAGGTGTTAAGGCACTTTCTCGCTTATTGCCTTACTTTATGTCGGGCTTATCCCTTTTAAGTGGTTTGGTATTCGCTGTCTTTTGGTTCTTCCCTCTAAGTCCAGATTTAAGAAAGTATTGGTTACTGTTATTGGGGATTTTCCTTTATCTACCTTTTATTTTCTTTGTTTCTAGTCGGGAAAAATTAGCCTATTTTGGTCAAGTACCATTGAAAACGAGGCTAAGTCTTCTTTTAGCTTCGACAGCTGAATGGGGAACGGCCCTTGGGAGCTTTGTAAGTGTAGCTTATTTAATGGGCTTACATGTTCCTCTTTATAATCTGATTCCTCTTTATTTCCTAGCGGTTATTATTGGTATCTTCTCAATGATTCCAGGTGGGATTGGTAGTTTCGATTTGATTGTGATTACCGGTCTGACCTCTATGGGGGTTAGCAATGCTCTTGCGGTTAGTCTGCTCTTGCTTTTTCGTTTAACCTACTACATTATTCCTTTCTTGTTAGGTGTTGTCTTCTTTTTCAAACACATGGGAGGGCGTATCAACGAGAAATACTTCAAACTTTCTTCACGAGTATTTGGTGGAAGTCTCCACCGTTTTCTCGTCTATTTGCTACGTTTTTTAGGGATTTTCTTGATTTTGTCTGCCTTAATCCCTGAACGCTTGGCTAATGTCTACTTTATTAGCCGTTTTGATCCTATTCAGGAGCAGTTGATTTGGCAATTCCCAAGTATCCTATTTGGAACCCTATTTATTTTCATGGCTCGTCTCATTAGACGTCGGGTTAAGGGTGCTTTTGTTGCCTCCTTGATAACCTTTGTCTTGGCCTTAATTTATGTCAATCTCAATGGTATTTCATGGGCCATGTCTTTCCTAATTTTACTCTCTTTGGTGCTTATGTTGATCATCAGAAAGAGGTTGTATCATCGTTACTTTGTTTATAGTTGGGAAGACAAAACCAAGGATTTCCTTTTCCTAGCCTTTACGATTCTGGTTCTCCTCGTTTTGGGTGGCAGCGGTTTTTGGTCTCATTTATTGCCACCTAAGAATCGGGATGTCCTTGGACATTTTGTTCATATTTGGTTTGATATTTTACTGGCATCAGTTATCATTGCAACTATTGTTTGGGGAGTCTTGAGAATTTTGGCACCCCGCAGGCCTTTTGGTCAAAGCATGGATGATGAGCGCTTCACAGCTCTCCTTGAGAAATATGGAGGTGCATCAGAAAGTGCCCTGGCTTATTTACATGATAAACGCCTCTTTTGGTATCGTGTCGATGGACAAGACCAGGTAGTTTTCCAATTTGCACAAACCAGTAACAAGTGTGTGGTTATGGGAAATCCGATAGGTAATGAAAACTATTACCGAGTAGCTTGGGAATCTTTCTTGAAGACCTTATCGGATTGGAATTTACAAGCCTTGTTTTATGAGGCAGATGAGAGTATTACCCTGATGCTTCATGATTATGGCTTTGATTTTATGAAATTTGGGGAAAATGCCATGGTTGATTTGACGTCATTTTCTGTTGATGGTAAACATGGTAAGAAGTTCCGTAAGCCAACCAATCGTGTTGAAAAAGCAGGTTTCCAGTTTAAGTTACTTGACCCTCCATTTTCAGAGACTCAGATGCAAGAAATGAAGGCTGTCTCAGATATTTGGCTTAACGGTCGTAAGGAGAAGGGCTTCTCCCTTGGTTTCTTTGATGAAGCCTATCTGCAGCAAGCACCGATTGCTATTGTTGAGAGTGAGGAGGGAGAAATTGTAGCCTTTGCCAACATCATGCCAACCAAAAACAAACGGGTGGCGACGATTGACCTTATGCGTTATGACTTTGAAAGGCACCCGAAGGTATCATGGATTACCTCTTTGTGAAACTCTTCCAGTACTTCCAAGCAGAAGGAAAGCAGTATTTTGATATGGGAATGGCTCCACTCGCGAATGTGGGTACTGAAGAAGATAGTTTTTTGGAAGAGAAGGTTGCCAATTTGGTCTATGTCTTTGCGCAGCGTTTTTACTCTTTTAGTGGGCTCCAACGTTATAAGGAGAAGTTCTCTCCAATTTGGTCTCCCAAATACATTGTTTATCCTAAACGAACTTGGCTCTTGTTTGATATGATTGCCATTCTAAGGATTGATAATCGAAAAATTGAAGACAGATTGAAGAAAAGACGACTTTGGAAATAGATATGAAAAAATAGCGAAACCCTTAGGGTTTCGCTATTTTGCTATGTCATAGAATTATTTTTCAAATTCTGCTTTTGATTTAGTATCTGCGTATTCTTCAGCGACTTCGCTTGAAAGAATGTCATTGTAACTTGGCAATTTAATGTCTTGGCCATATTTGTTACGAAGGGCAGTAGTGACCAAACGGTAGGTCAGGTTGGCGTTACGAGAAAGAATTGGTCCATGGAAGTAGCTACCATAAACATTTTTATAGTGGACACCCTCAGAACCGTCTTCCTTGTTATTACCATTACCGTAGACCACTTTTCCAAGTGGTTTTTCATCATCAGAGAGGAAGGTGCGCCCTTGGTGATTCTCAAAGCCATAGTAAGTTTCATCGAACTCTTCGTTATGGATCTTGATGTCACCAATATAACGGTTATTTTCTTGATTGAGGGTATAGTGGCCCATAACACCGATACCATCAATGCGGACACCATTAGCCTGGATGTAATATTGACCAAGAAGTTGGAAACCACCACAGATGGCAAGAATTACTTTGTTATCTTGGATGAATTGACCAATAGCCTCACGCTTAGTTGGGAGGTCTTTAGCAACGATGGATTGTTCGTAGTCTTGACCACCTCCAAAGAAGACCATGTCGTAGTGGTCCTTGTCGAAGTCATCACCAACTGAAACGATGTCGAAGGTCATCTTAGCACCAAGTTTTTCACCCACGTATTTGATCATAAGGACATTTCCGTTGTCACCGTAGGTATTGAGTAGATTACCATAAAGGTGGGCAACATTTAGGTCATAGGTGTAGTCACGATTTTCTGGAGATTTAAGTGAAGTATAAGTCATTAGTTCATCTCCTTTCCGACAGCATGACGTTGAGCAAGAATATCACGGAATTCAAGCATGGCAGTATAGGTCGCTAAGATATAGGCATGATCGCAATCTTGTTTTTCAATCAATGCCATAATATCTTCAAGTTTTTCTGCTTGCGTAATCTTTTCTTCTGGATAGCCGGTTACACGAAGACGGCGGGCAATTTCAGAATGGCGAACACCACCAGCGTTAATCTCAGGGATATCCATCTCGATAATGCTTTCAAAGTTGGCATCCCAAATCCAGCTAGTATCAATACCATCAGCATAATTGGCGTTAAGAAGGACTGACAAGCTAAACGGATAATCTGCAAGTTTAATCATATCGAGAGCTTGGCTGGCTCCTACTGGATTCTTAATTAGTACGAGAGTACATGATTTGTCACCAATCTTAAAGGTTTCTTGGCGTCCAAAGACAGCACGACTCTTATCAAAACCAGCTTTGATTTGCTCTGGAGCCACTCCGAAGAATTCAGCGACAGAGACGGCAGCAAGGGCATTGTAGATGTTATAAAGACCACCGACATTAATCTTGTAATCTTGTCCATCAATGACAAATTCAGAAGTAGTGTTAGTGATTTTAGTCAACTCTGTTAGCTTATAGTCTAATTCTGGACGGTGGAAGTCACAGTTGAGGCATACATAGTCACCCAGATTAGCATAAGTATTGAGGCGATACTGAAGAATGCTCTCACATTTAGGGCAGACAATTCCTTCGGTATTATAATGTGCCAGCTCTGGAGAGTGTTTTTCAGTGTCAAAACCATAGAAGCGTACAGGATTGACCACCTCTTTAGAATTAAAGAGAGGACTGTCTCCATTGGCCAAAATAGTGGCCTCAGGTGCCTTAGCAGCACCATCTAAAATCATCTGATAAGTGGTATAGATTTCACCATAGCGGTCCATTTGGTCACGGAAAATATTTGTGAAGACAAAAAGACTTGGAGTGATGTATTCAGTGATTTTTGGAAGGCTAGCCTCGTCAATTTCCAAGACAGCGATTTTCTTACCAGACTTGGCTTTTTTAGCTGTTAGGAAAGTAGAAGTGATTCCTGTGATCATGTTGGCTCCACTAGGGTTGGTCACAATCTCACCAAAAGCTTCTTTAAGAATTCCTACTGTTAAAGCTGTTGTCAGAGTCTTACCATTGGTTCCAGTGACAACGACAATCTCGTAATCCTTGGCTAAAGTGTCTAAAATATCTTTGTCAAATTTAAGGGCGATTTTTCCAGGCAGGGTTGAGCCACGTCCCAATTTTGAAAGGACGAAATGGCTAGCTTTACCCGCCAGAATTCCCATGGTAGTTTTCATAGTCATGAATTTATTTTATCACAAAAAGTAGTGATTGTAGTCTCAAAATAGTTAGAATTCGTGGTATAATAGAAACTGTTTAAAAATTAAAAGAAAGTGTGATATGTATGGGAATACTTTCGTCCATTGATATTGATTTTTGGCGGTCACTCTTTGATAGTCCGCTGAAAGTTATCGTCAATAGTTTGGACATATTGATTGTTGCTTTTTTAATTTATCGCTTTATTAGGGCCCTACGAGGGACAAAAATTATGACCCTTGTTCAAGGGGTTGTCTTATTTATTTTAGTCAAACTGATTTCTGATTTTATAGGCTTCACGACGATTTCTTATTTGATGAATCAGGTTATCAACTATGGGGCCATTGCGGCGGTTGTAATCTTTGCGCCAGAGCTTCGTTCTGCACTTGAAACCTTTGGACGGACACCTCAGCATTTTTTGCAAAATAAAGAGGTTAGCTCAGACGAGAAGTTGGTTCAAGCCTACGTTAAAGCTGTTAAGTACATGAGTCCTCGTAAGATTGGGGCGCTGGTTTCTATTGAACAGACTCAGACCTTACAAGAGCAGATTGCGACTGGAATTCCACTTGATGCGGTGGTGACTGGGGAACTTTTAATTAATATATTCATCCCAAATACACCGCTTCATGATGGGGCAGTTATCATCAGAGATAACAAGGTTGCGACGGCTTGTTCTTATCTGCCATTGACGGAATCTAATAAGATTTCCAAAGAGTTTGGGACTAGACATAGGGCTGCCATTGGTCTTTCAGAACAGACAGATGCACTGACCTTTGTTGTGTCTGAGGAAACTGGTGCGATTTCAATTGCGTACAAGGGAAATTTCATCCATGATCTCTCTGTTCAAGAATTTGAACAAGAGTTGAGTCTTATCTTGTTGAAAGAACAAGAACCACGTCAGTCATTCTTCCAACGTTGGATGGGAGGTAGCAAAAAATGAAGCGTTTCGTAAATTTCTTTAAAGACGATCGTTTATGGCAGATGCTAGTTGCTCTCTTCTTTGCTGTGGTACTCTTTTTCACGGCATGGTCGGGAAATACGCAAAATAAAAACAATAGCTCAAGTGCATCTAATACCTTTACACAAACCGTTGAATCGGTTCCTGTGGATATTAAATATGATAGTGATAAGTACTTTATCAGTGGTTATTCCTATGATGCCGAAGTCTATTTGACAGCGACAACACAGCTGGCTTTAACGACTGAGACAAGTAGTGATACGCGTCACTTTAAATTAGTTGCTGATTTGTCGAATCTGGGTCAAGGAACCAGTCGAGTACCTATTCAGGTTAAGGATCTTCCAGCTGGAATGTCTGCGCAAGTATCGCCATCAACCTTGACGGCGACTATTGGTAAAAAAGCCAGCAAGACCTTTGACGTCGTAGCTAACATCACATCAGATAAGTTAGCAAATGGCTATGAAGTAAAAAAAGTTAGCCTGGATGCAACCAAGGTAGAGGTGACGTCGAGTGAAGATATCATTAACCAGATTGATCATGTTCAAGCAGTATTGGAAGGTGATTCCAACCTGTCTGAAGATTATGATGGGAACTTGGTCCTTCAAGCAGTTTCGACAAATGGAACAGTCCTAGCAAGTTCAATCTCACCAGCTAAGGTGCATGCCAAGATTAGTTTGCGAAAATTAAGCAAATCTGTTCCTGTCAAGGTCGAACTGACTGGAGATAAGGCTAGCAATGTGTCTAGTATCAGCTATAGCTTTGATCGTGGACATGTGACTATCGTTGGTAGCCAAGAAGCTATGGATAAGATTGATAGCATCACAGTCCCAGTAGACATTAGTCAAGTGACTAAGGACACTTCAAAAACAATAGACCTTAAGGCAGAAGGTGTTACGGTTCAGCCTGGCACTGTTAAGGTTAACTTAAAAGTCACGCAAAAATAGGGGAGTTACATTTTCCCAAAATTCATGTATAATGGATGGGATTGAGAGGGACTAATCTCATAAAAATGTAACCAATTAAAAATATTTAAAATCAAGGGTTGAAAATATTGGCGAAATCTTATAAAGTTAGATTATCTAGATAGATTTCACTAGATTGACTCTTGCTAAACAGCATCACAGTTTAAGGAGGATTTAGTGCTCAAGCACTAATAATAAAATTATGGGTAAATATTTTGGAACAGACGGTGTTCGTGGAGAAGCAAATGTTGAACTTACGCCTGAATTGGCCTTTAAATTAGGTCGTTTTGGTGGTTATGTGCTTAGCCAACATGAGACTGGCCGTCCTAAAGTTTTTGTGGCACGTGATACACGTATCTCTGGTGAGATGTTGGAATCTGCCTTAGTAGCAGGTTTGCTCTCAGTGGGTATTGAAGTCTACAAACTTGGAGTACTTGCAACACCTGGCGTCTCATACTTGGTTCGTACAGAAAATGCAAGCGCTGGGGTTATGATTTCAGCCAGCCATAATCCAGCTCTTGATAATGGTATCAAGTTCTTTGGTGGTGATGGCTTTAAATTGGATGATGCGCGTGAAGCGGAAATTGAAGCCCTTCTCGATGCTGCAGAAGATACACTTCCACGCCCTTCAGCTGAAGGACTTGGAACACTTGTTGATTATCCAGAGGGTCTTCGTAAATACGAAAAATTCTTGGTAGCTACAGGTGTTGACCTTGGTGGCATGAAAGTTGCTTTGGATGCGGCTAATGGTGCGGCTGCGGTATCTGCACGTAATATTTTCCTTGACTTGAACGCAGAAATCGCTGTCATTGGTGACCAACCTGATGGCCTTAACATCAATGCTGGTGTTGGTTCGACACACCCAGAGCAGTTGCAAGCCTTGGTTAAAGAAACTGGCTCAGCAATTGGTCTTGCCTTTGATGGAGACAGTGACCGTCTCATCGCTGTTGATGAAAATGGTGATATTGTTGATGGTGACAAGGTGATGTACATCATCGGTAAACATTTGTCACAAAAAGGCGAGTTGGCTAAAAATACCATTGTAACGACAGTTATGTCAAACCTTGGTTTCCACAAGGCACTTGACCGTGAAGGCATTAACAAGGCAGTGACTGCTGTTGGTGACCGTTACGTTGTTGAAGAAATGCGTAAAAACGGGTACAACCTTGGTGGTGAACAATCTGGACACGTTATTATCATGGATTACAACACAACTGGTGATGGCCAATTGACAGCAATCCAATTGACTAAAGTCATGGTTGAAACAGGTAAGAGCTTGTCTGAATTGGCTTCAGAAGTGACTATCTATCCACAAAAATTGGTTAATATTCGTGTGGAAAATAGCATGAAAGATAAGGCTATGGAAGTTCCTGCCATTGCCGCGATCATTGAAAAAATGGAAGCTGAGATGGCTGGAAATGGCCGTATCTTGGTTCGTCCAAGTGGTACCGAACCTCTCCTTCGTGTTATGGCAGAAGCACCAACAGATGATGAAGTAAACTATTACGTTGATACGATTGCTGATGTTGTTCGTGCAGAAATTGGATTGGACTAAGTATGATAGCTAAACTGAGAGCCTTCATGGCTACCGAAGTTTTCAAGTACCTTTTCTTTGGTGTCTTGGCAACTTTGGTCTATATGGTTAGTCGTACTTTGATTTTCCAGTTTACCCAACAAGGAACACTTTCAGCAGTCTTAGCAAATGCGATTGCCATTATCTTTGCCTTTTTTACAAATGACATGTTTGTCTTTAATCAGGAAAAGACAGGTATGGTCACGCGCTTTGTTAAGTTCGTGGGAGCCCGCCTCTTGACCTTGGTTTTAGATTTGGCTCTGGCCTATTTCTTGGTCGATACCTATCCAGAAATTATTGGTCAATTTGTTGGGCATAGTCATGCTTGGGTAAACGGTATCGAGAGCCTTTTCTCTCAGGTCCTTATCATTGTATTGAACTACATTATTTCTAAATTTTTCGTCTTTACAGGCGAGAAAGTATAAACAAAAAGGAAGTTGTTAGGAAATGTGTTAAAACCATTTCTTACCAACCTCCTTTTTTGATATAATTGAAGAGACTTAAAAAAATAGAAAGATGAAACATGTACGTACAATTATCTCAACGCCTCAAGGACGTAGCAACCTACGTTCCGAAAGGCGCAAAACTCTTGGATGTAGGCAGTGATCATGCCTATCTTCCGATTTATTTACTTGAAAAAGGTTTGATTACTTCAGCTATTGCTGGTGAAGTGGTAAAAGGCCCTTATGAATCTGCTCTTGCTAATGTCTCAGCTTCTGGTTTCCAAGATAAAATAGATGTGCGCTTGGCTAATGGCTTGGCTGCCTTCGAACCTGCTGATGAGGTAACAACTATCACGATTTGTGGCATGGGAGGACGTCTTATTGCGGATATCCTAGATGCTGGAAAGGACAAACTAACAGGCGTAGACCGTCTGATTTTACAACCAAATAATCGTGAAGATGATCTCCGTATTTGGTTGATGGAAAATGGTTTTGAGATTATTGCCGAATCCATCATGACTGAAAATGGCAAATATTACGAAATCATGGTGGCAGAAGCTGGACATATGAGCCTTTCAGACAAGGAAGTGCGTTTTGGTCCTCATCTCATGAAAGACCAATCTCAGGTTTTCCAGCTCAAATGGCAGAGAGAAATCAATAAACTAGAGATTGCTTTAGGCTCCATTCCTCTTGCCAATCAGACTGACCGTGCAGCTATTGAAGATAAAATTCAAACCATTAAGGAGGTTTTGAACTATGTTAGCTAGTGAACTTATCAAGACTTATGAAGAATTTTGTCCACAGGAGCTTTCCATGGAAGGTGATGTGGTTGGTTTGCAGATTGGCAGTCTGGACAAGGAGATTCAGAAGGTCATGGTTACCTTGGATGTTCGTGAAAATACAGTAGCTGAAGCTATTGAAAAGGGTGTGGACCTTATCATTGCTAAGCACGCTCCAATTTTCCGTCCAGTTAAGGATTTGGTGTCTTCGCCTGACCGAGATATTTTGCTTGACCTGGTTAAGCATGATATTGCAGTCTATGTGAGTCATACTAATATTGATGTTGTTAATGATGGCCTTAATGATTGGTTCTGTGACTTACTTGACATTAAAGACACCACTTATTTAACGCAGACTTCTGAAAATCATGGAATCGGTCGAGTGGGTGATATCGCGCCACAGACCATTGAAGAACTTGCTCTCAAAGTAAAAGCAGTTTTTGGCTTGGACAGTGTTCGCTTGGTTCGTTATGACCATGATAATCCTCTTGTTAGCCGTGTGGCTATTTGTGGGGGTAGCGGTCAAGGATTTTACAAGGATGCTTTGAAAAAGGGGGCACAAGTCTTTATCACTGGTGATGTTTACTATCATACAGGGCAAGAAATGATTACTAATGGTCTCTTGGCTATTGACCCTGGGCACCATATTGAAGCCCTCTTTATCTCAAAGATTGCTGAGAAACTTGAGGTCTGGAAACGTGAGCATGAGTGGAATGTGACCATACTTGAAAGTCAGTCCTCAACCAATCCTTTTGACCATTTGTAGGAGGATGTGTCTGTGACTTGGCTTTTGCATCAAAATGTGGTCTTTTTGGCCTTACTTGCAGGTCTTTTTACTTGGGGCTGTACCATTGTCGGCTCGGCCATTGTTTTCTTCTTCAAGAATATTAGTCGTAAATTATTAGATATCATGATGGGCTTTGCGGCTGGTGTCATGATTGCGGCCTCTTTTTGGTCACTTTTGGATCCCTCTTTAACTTATGCGACTCAAAATGGCTATGGGAAGTGGTCATGGTTCCCTGCGGCAGCTGGTTTCTTGCTTGGAGGTGTTGCCCTTCGTTTGATTGATGCCGTCGTTCCCCATTTGCATTTGGGGAATGACATCTCTAAAGCAGAAGGTATTCAACCTCGTAAGAAAAAGTTGTCCAAGACAGCCCTGCTTTTTTTGGCTATCACCATTCATAATTTTCCAGAGGGATTAGCAGTCGGTGTGACTTTCGGCGCCTTGGCTGGTGGCAATATGACATTCGCGGGTCTTATGGGAGCCATTGGTCTAGCTATAGGTATTGGTTTGCAGAATGTCCCTGAAGGTGCAGCCCTCTCAGTTCCTATTCGAGCAGATGGAAAATCTCGTATCAAGGCCTTTTATTGGGGATCTATGTCAGCTATCGTGGAGCCTATAGGGGCTGTTATGGGAGCTGCTCTTGTCATGTTGATGATGGCGATTATTCCTTATGCTTTGGCCTTTGCGGCTGGTGCCATGATTTTTGTGGTAACGGAGGAATTGATTCCTGAATCACAAACCAATGGTAATACTGACGTAGCAACCTTGGGCCTTATGGTTGGCTTTGTCGTCATGATGGTCATGGACGTGGCCTTGGGGTAAAAGAATAATAAAGAGCTGTGCCTATTGATATAGGACTCAGCTCTTTTCAAATAGATGGAGTAAAAAATGAAAATTGCAATTGTTGGAGCAGGTATTGTCGGTTCAACGGCTGCCTATTACTTATCAAAAGAAAAAGGCGTAGAAGTTACAGTATTTGATCATGGTCTTGGACAAGCAACCAAGGCAGCAGCTGGTATTATCAGCCCCTGGTTTTCCAAGCGTCGTAATAAGGCCTGGTATCGCATGGCCCGTTTGGGAGCCGATTTTTACCAAGATTTAGTTTCAGATCTTAAAAAGGATGGTTATGACACGAGCTTCTATGATCAGTCTGGTGTAGCCCTTCTCAAGAAAGACGATAGTAAATTGGACGCTTTGTACCAGCATGCAGAAACGAGACTAGAAGAATCACCCATTATTGGTGAACTCTCTATAAAAAATGCTGAGAATCTCCCTGAATTCACTGGATTTGACCATTATCTCTATGCTTCTGGAGGAGCCAGAGTGGAAGGGGCAGAGTTGACAGCTACCTTGATTGATGCCTCTGGTTTTGAAAAGGTGGGGGGACGAGTTACACTCTCTCCTCTTGACAATGGCACTTACGAGATTAATGCTCAAACTTTTGATAAGGTCATTCTCGCTTGTGGTGCCTGGCTAGGTCAAACGCTTGAACCCCTTGGTTTTGAAGTAGATGTTCGCCCCCAAAAAGGTCAATTACGTGACTATTTCTTTGAGGGGTTAGATACTGGTAAGTTGCCTGTTTTGATGCCAGAGGGTGAACTAGATGTTATCCCATTTGCTGGTGGAAAGATTTCGGTAGGAGCCAGCCACGAAAATGACCAAGGCTTTGATTTGACAGTTGATGAGACTGTACTTGCAAGTCTGGAGGAAGAGGCTAAGACCTATTTCCCTGACTTAAGCACGGCTAAGTCCTTCTCAGAACGTGTGGGAACGAGAGCCTACACGAGTGATTTCTCTCCTTTCTTTGGAGAAGTTCCAGAGCTTGAGAGTGTCCTTGTTGCTTCTGGTTTAGGATCTTCAGGGCTCACGACAGGGCCACTGATTGGAAAAAATCTGGTTGATTTGGCCATGAATCGACCTGGTAGCTTGGATAGTGCGGACTATCCAGTGGCTCAGTACATTAAGAAAAAAGACTAATAGTATTAAAGTTATTCTAGATATTTAGACTCAAGAATCAGTTGGCTATTTCTTGCTATTGAGGGATGTTGGCTGATTCTTTTTTTATTAGAGTTATTTACATCCATTTCTTATTTGATTAGAAAATGATAAAATAGTAACTGTTCATCGATTGTAGGTGAATACTAATAAAAAATGGGGAGGGACTATGTTCCAAAAAGTTAAAGTATATGTGACAGTCTTTGTTTCCTTGTTAGCCATAAGTTTAGGCTTGTCTGTCAAAGCAGGGGCAGCAGAAGACTTGGCTGTGACAAAGACAAGAATTGTCCTAGAGAGTTATGAGTTTGGTCCTGCTGTAACCAAAGTCATTTTTGAATTTAATCAGAAGGTCACACCAGAGGTTGTCCACAGCTCAACCCAGGTTACAACAGCAGGAGTTAGCCGTCAGGTGACGAATTCTTATGTGTCCGACGATCAGGGGCATGTGGTCTATTATGATAACAGCAAGTACGTGACACTTGAATTGAGCCTACCTTCTTATAATCGCTACAACATGGGTGGAAATGCTGAACCTATGTATTTTAACCTTTCTACTTGGACTAACCAATGGCTGGAAAGTTATATGGTATCGATGAAAGATTTGTCAGTAGTGGCAGAAGGTAGTAGTCAGTCGCAAATGGTGTCTTCTGAGCAAGATGCCATCAATAATCGTTTGATGCCAACAACGGAGGTTTTCGATGAGCGAGGGCAGGTAGGTAACATGCAGTATGCGGCTTATAGTGCCCAGACCGGTACGGGAAATAGCACCAAACCTTTGATAGTCTGGCTACACGGCATTGGTGAAAGAGGGACAGATATAAATATTCCCCTTCTTTCAAATGACGTCTATGCGCTTACCCAGCCTGATATTCAAGGCCATTTCTTAACAACTGGTGATCAGGCGCGTGGGGTCAATGTGCTTGCTGTTCAAACGCAGACACCTTGGGGGTCGGATAATGCATCACAACTCAAAGAGACCATTGATACCTACCTAGCCAATCACCCAGAGGTAGATAAGGGACGAATTTATCTTGCAGGGGTTTCCAATGGTGGTGGTATGGTCTTGACCATGGGAGCAACCTATCCAGATTATTTTGCAGCTCTCATTCCAATTGCTGCTCCCTTAACTATTGACCAATCTGGGATTGATAAACTGAAGGACCAGCCTATGTGGTTGATTCACACGAAAGCAGACGCAACAGTTCAACCAGAAAATAGTGTCTTGCCTCTATACAAGAGTTTGATTACCTCTGGAGCTTCTAACAAATGGTTTTCATACTTTGAAACAGCTACCGGGACTGATCTTCCTGGTACAGAGTATGATGGGCATTGGGCTTGGATTTATTTCTTCCATGACCAGGTGATTGGCGTTCAGCATCCTGAAAATACGAAAAATTGGGATGGTTATAGTGGTATGGTAGCCACTGACCCAACCTATGGCGGTGGCTCTCGAGCTAGTGTCAATGGGCAAACCTATAACAGTATCTTTGACTGGATGAGTGCACAAAGGCACTGAAGAAGATGATGATTACGCTTTCTAAGGAAAGTGCTACAAGAGGTTATCTTCAATCTAAAAGGGTTTCAATCGAAATCCTTTTTTCATTGGATTAAGAAAATGGACACTTGTGATTTTCTTAATGAAAGCTTAAGAACATAGGGTTTACCGTGACAAGAGGGCTGAAAAATGCTAAAATATAGGTAATATATTAGAGAAAAAAGGAGCCTTCTTATGAAAGGTATTATTCTTGCAGGCGGTTCAGGGACGCGTTTGTATCCATTGACTCGTGCTGCATCAAAACAACTGATGCCGATTTACGATAAACCAATGATTTATTACCCACTATCAACGCTTATGTTGGCTGGTATTAAGGAAATCCTCATCATCTCAACACCACAGGACCTTCCACGTTTTGAAGAGCTCCTTGGTGATGGTTCTGAGTTCGGTATTTCCCTTTCTTACGCAGTACAACCAAGTCCAGATGGATTGGCTCAAGCCTTTATCATTGGTGAAGACTTCATTGGTGATGATAGTGTTGCCCTTGTTCTTGGGGACAATATTTTCCATGGCAATGGTCTTTCTGCTATGCTTCAACGTGCCGAAGCTAAGGAAAAAGGAGCTACAGTCTTTGGTTATCAAGTTAAGGATCCAGAACGTTTTGGTGTTGTTGAATTTGACGACAATATGAATGCCATCTCAATCGAGGAAAAACCTGAGCATCCAAAATCAAACTTTGCTGTAACTGGTCTTTATTTCTATGACAATGATGTTGTGGAAATTGCCAAAAATATCAAGCCAAGTCCTCGTGGCGAACTTGAAATCACGGATGTTAACAAGGCTTACTTAGAACGTGGTGACCTCTCTGTTGAACTTATGGGACGTGGCTTTGCTTGGTTGGATACAGGCACTCACGAAAGTCTCTTGCAAGCTGCTCAGTACATTGAAACAGTTCAACGTTTGCAAAATGTTCAAGTGGCTAACCTTGAGGAAATTGCCTATCGCATGGGCTACATTACTAAAGAGCAGGTCCTCGAATTGGCACAACCACTTAAGAAGAATGAATACGGGCAATATTTGCTCCGTTTGATTGGAGAAGCATAATGACTGAACAATTTTTTGGTAAAGAATTAGCTGCACGTAAGATTGAAGCCATCCCAGGTTTACTTGAATTTGATATTCCAGTACATGGAGATAACCGTGGATGGTTCAAGGAAAACTTCCAAAAGGAAAAAATGTTGCCGCTTGGTTTTCCAGAATCATTCTTTGCAGAAGGAAAATTGCAAAACAATGTTTCTTTCTCACGAAAAAATGTTTTACGTGGTTTGCACGCTGAGCCTTGGGATAAATACATCTCAGTAGCAGATGAAGGAAAGGTTCTTGGAACATGGGTTGACCTTCGTGAAGGCGAAACGTTTGGAAATACTTACCAAACAGTCATTGATGCCTCAAAAGGAATCTTCGTTCCTCGTGGTGTTGCCAATGGTTTCCAAGTTTTATCTGACAAAGTATCCTACAGCTACCTTGTGAACGACTACTGGGCACTTGAACTCAAACCAAAATACGCCTTTGTCAACTATGCTGACCCAAGCCTTGATATCAAGTGGGAAAACTTGGAAGAAGCAGAAGTCTCAGAAGCAGATAAAAACCACCCATTACTCAAAGATGTTAAACCCCTAAAAGCAGAAGATTTGTAAGAATGAGTCTTGCATAGCAGTATCGCGACTGCAAGGAGCGTTATAAGATTGTTCCTGCCCTAGTGAAAACAAGATTCCCTAAGGGAATCTTGTAGGGAAATCTGGAGACTTAGGCTCCGGATTTAGCCATGAAACCGAAGGGTTGCTGGCGTCCCTCACTAGCTAAAGGAACGGTCAAGGAACTAAGAAATTTGGAGAAAAAATGACTGAATATAAAAATATCATCGTAACTGGTGGCGCAGGTTTCATCGGTTCAAACTTCGTACACTATGTCTACAACAATCATCCAGACGTACATGTGACTGTCCTTGACAAACTCACTTACGCTGGTAACCGTGCCAACATTGAAGAAATCCTTGGTGACCGTGTTGAATTGGTTGTTGGTGATATTGCTGATGCTGAATTGGTTGATAAATTGGCTGCTAAGGCTGATGCTATCGTTCACTATGCGGCTGAAAGCCACAACGATAATTCATTGAACGACCCATCACCATTTATCCACACAAACTTCATTGGTACTTACACACTCTTGGAAGCTGCTCGTAAATACGATATTCGTTTCCACCACGTATCAACAGACGAAGTGTATGGTGACCTTCCATTGCGCGAAGATCTTCCTGGACACGGTGAAGGTCCTGGTGAAAAATTCACAGCAGAAACAAAATACAACCCATCATCACCATACTCATCAACTAAGGCTGCTTCAGACCTTATCGTTAAAGCATGGGTGCGTTCATTTGGTGTTAAGGCAACTATTTCAAACTGCTCAAACAACTATGGACCATACCAACACATCGAAAAATTCATCCCACGTCAAATTACCAATATCTTGTCAGGTATTAAACCAAAACTTTATGGTGAAGGTAAAAACGTCCGTGACTGGATTCACACTAACGACCATTCAACTGGTGTTTGGGCTATCCTCACTAAAGGTCGTATCGGTGAAACTTACTTGATTGGTGCTGATGGTGAAAAGAATAACAAGGAAGTTCTTGAACTCATCCTTGAAAAAATGGGTCAACCAAAAGATGCTTACGATCGTGTAACAGACCGTGCTGGTCATGATTTGCGTTACGCTATTGACTCAACAAAATTGCGTGAAGAACTTGGTTGGGAACCACAATTTACAAACTTTGAATCAGGTTTGGAAGAAACAATCAAGTGGTACACAGATCACCAAGACTGGTGGAAAGCCGAAAAAGAAGCTGTTGAAGCTAACTACGCTAAGACACAAGAAGTGCTTAAATAATTGGGAAATCTATCACTTCCAAGCTAGTGATAGATTTTTCTATTAAGAAATCTTAGGAGAGATGATGAATAGAAAAGA
The DNA here is from genome assembly GCF_001814615.1 of Streptococcus sp. HMSC078H12. Lineage (NCBI taxonomy): Bacteria > Bacillati > Bacillota > Bacilli > Lactobacillales > Streptococcaceae > Streptococcus > Streptococcus sp. HMSC078H12. The sequence continues at coordinate 549,658 of NZ_KV817316.1, forward strand.
ATGGATTGAATATTTTGAAGCGATTAATAATCGAAAGCCCACTATTCAGGAGTGTCAGCAGGCCCTTCTAAATGGTGAATTTGTTATGGAAGGAAAACAAGCTACTTTTTCCAACAATGGAAATTCCGTGACTGAAGGAGCCATGCCTTTACCAAATCAAATGACTGGTCAAATGGTTAACCCAGCTTATTCACAGCAAATGGTTTTTGTTAAGAAGAAAAAGTTTGGCAGGAAGACTTTTATTGGTCTTGGGATTGCTATATTTCTTGTTGTAGCAACAAGTCTTGGACTCTTTTTGTTTTCTTCCAAAGGAACAAACTTGGGAGGTTTGTGGGTAACTAATGATAATGTTGGTTTGGTTTATGATTTAAGTGGGAAGAAGTCAAAACTTGTTGCAGGCTATAGGGAAGAAGAAATCAAAGAAATCTCTATTGGTAATAAAGTTAGACAGGAGTTTGAAGCACGTTTAGAAGATGTCAGTAATTCAAAACTAAAAACGATTGCTGATTTTGACAAGAAATACCAATTACAGACAAAAGAGATCATCCTGGTAAAGACGAAAGTGTTTGGATACTATAATCTGATTCAGAAAGATGGGACAAACTTAGTTCTAGATTTATTCTTATCAGACCTCTACTATGGATCAAGAAGTACCAAAGATTTAAAAAAGACATGTCTTTTTCATAAGGCAGCGGTTCCAAAAGTTTTTGTTGGGCAATGGAAAAAATTTGATTCCGATGATGATTCAGAAGGAGAAGGGACTATCTCTGAAAATGGGGTTGTTACTACAGATTCTGATGGTAAAGATATCTTAATTGCTAAGACTTTAAAAGAATATCTGGTGGATCAATCAGGCAGTATAGATAATGATAAGGTGCAAAAAGAGTTTGCTAAAATACAGAAGTCTCTTAAGTCACATGGTTTTCAGGCTAAGAGTGTTAATGACATCTACCACGATGCGAGCAAGTCATACTATTATGTCCTTGTAGATGGTGGTAAGCGCATTATTCTCTTAGAGGATAGCTTTAACCTTCTCTCTTATAAAGGTTATCTTGAAAGAGAAGACACTCGCTAATCACAATATCTCTATCAGATAAGATAAGAAGTACTTAAATAATAGTCAAGAGTCTATCATTCCTCAAGGAGTGATGGACTTTTTTTTACTAGTAAATACGACATTAACTTATGACAGCGATACAATTGATTACATAAATATTACAAAAGTTACACAAAACACTTGATTTCTGTAACAAAATAGATATAATAGACATATAGAAAAGAGGTTTATGAAAATGAAAAGAAAAGTTATTCGTGTTTGCTCACTTGTTTTGTTGTCTGTAGCTGTTTCTGGAGCACTTGTCGGATGTGGCTCTAAGTCAGAAAAAGACACTGCAGCATCATCTACAACGTCAACTTCTAAAGTAGCGAAGTCATCTCCTAATACAAAAACATCTGAGAAGAAGTCTGCTAAAAAGGCTAAGACAGAAGCTTCAGCTTCAAAGGATTCTCAAGGTCAAGAAGAAGTGAGTGCTCCTGAAGCTAGCTCTTCAAAAAATCAAGCCTCAGCTGGAAATGATGCTCAAGCAGAGACAAATGGTAGTGCTGCTTCTGAGTCAAACAAGTCTAGTCAAGCAACAGCTGATACCCAAAGTGACGCTCCTGTCCCAGCAGCTTTGGTTGGAACTTGGACTGGTACGAGTCCTCAAGCAACAGACATTAGTTTTACAGTTGATGCTGATGGCAACATTACTTCAAAGGCAAATTTCAATGTCGATTACGAACCCTATCGTCAAAGCTCTACAACTGCAAAAGCTGTTCAAATTTCTGGTAATCTCTACGTTTGGGAGGGTGGCGATTTTTCAACCTTGCTTCCTGGTATTACTGGACTAGGGGGAGCTGGTTTCCAAGCTAAGCCAGGCTTTATTCTTGAAAATGGAACTTACACGCCAGTTCAATTCATCTCTGACTTGGGACCAACCTTTGATTATAGCAACTATAATGCTTTCCCATTCTCATTAACAAAATAAAGTATAGAAGCTATCTGGAGAGATGGCTTCTTTTTTGGCTCACACTCTTATCATTCGAGGTCTCATTTCTGCTTAAAAAATGGTAGAATAGTTACATGCAAACAAAACCAACGTCAGCCTATGTGCACATTCCATTTTGCACACAAATTTGTTATTATTGCGACTTTTCCAAGGTCTTTATTAAAAATCAGCCCGTTGATGACTACCTACGGGCTTTGATTCGTGAGTGGGAGCTTTTAGATATCAAGGAGCTTCGTACCCTTTATATTGGTGGTGGGACACCGACAGCTATTTCTGCGGAGCAATTGGACTACCTTTTAAGTCATCTTCAGAAAAATTTGGATTTGTCTAAGTTGGAGGAGTTTACTATTGAGGCTAATCCTGGTGATTTGACAGTTGATAAGATTGAAGTACTCAAAAAATCAGCTGTTAATCGCGTATCTTTAGGGGTTCAGACCTTTGATGACAAGCACTTGCGTCAAATTGGTCGCAGTCACAATCAAGCACAGATTTATGAAAGTATTGATAGCTTGAAGGCTGCTGGTTTTCATAATATTTCCATTGACCTCATTTATGCGCTACCTGGTCAAACCATGGATCAGGTCAAGGAAAATGTGAGAAAGGCACTGGAACTGGATATTCCACACCTAAGTCTCTATAGTTTGATATTGGAACATCACACGGTCTTTATGAATAAGATGCGTCGAGGTAAGCTCAATCTCCCAACGGAGGACTTGGAAGCAGAGATGTTTGACTATATTATCCAAGAGTTGGAAAACAATGGTTTTGAGCACTACGAGATTTCAAACTTTACCAAACCTGGGATGGAGAGTCGTCACAATCTCATGTACTGGAATAATGATGAGTATTATGGCGTGGGTGCTGGAGCCTCTGGTTATGTCAATGGTGTTCGTTATCGCAATAGAGGGCCTATCCAACATTACCTAAAGGCTATAGCCGAGGATGGTCATGCTAGACTCAATGAAGAACATCTGACTAAGGCGGAGATGATGGAGGAGGAGTTCTTCCTTGGTTTGCGTAAAAAGTCGGGTGTGTCTATCAAACGTTTTGAAGAGAAGTTTGGCTTGTCATTCGCGGATACTTATGGAGACATTGTAAAAAAACTACAGGAAGATGGGCTCTTGGTTAAGGATTCTGAGGTGGTTCGTATGACCAAACGAGGACTCTTTTTGGGTGATAGTGTCGCTGAGCAATTTATCTTGGAGGATTAGATGGGATTAAAATTTAGTATTCCTTATCAGATTCCGTTTTATGAGACGGATATCACGCATCAGGTAAAATTACCGCACTTATTGGCTTTTTCATTGCAAGTATCTGGTATGCAGTCAGAGTCTCTGGGAAATACGGACAAGGACGTTTTTGATAAGTACGGTTTGGTTTGGATTGTGACAGACTATGCGATTGAGATTGACCGTCTGCCTCGCTACAATGAAAAGGTAACTATTACAACGGAAGCTATTTCCTATAATAAGATTTTCTGTTACCGTAATTTTTACATCACAGATGAAACTGGTCAGCAAATTATGCTCTTTAAGACTACTTTTGCTCTCATGGATTATGAAACGCGTAAGGTAGCAGAAGTGCCAGATGAGGTGGTAGCACCTTATGGGGCTGATAAGACTAAAAAATTGCTTAGAGGGCCTCGCTATAAGGCTTTGGAAAATCCAATTGAGACGCTTTATCGTGTGCGTTATTTTGACCTAGATATGAATGGCCACGTTAATAATAGCAAGTACTTGGAGTGGATGTTGGATGTTTTCGATTTGGACTTTTTGACCAAGTACACACCAGCCCATATTGACCTCAAGTATGTTAAGGAAATTCATCATGGGTCAGAGATTTATTCAGGCTACGAGTTTGACCAAGAAAGTTTGAGAAGTCAACATCAGATTTGTGTTGATGGCAATATTCATGCTCAGGCTATTATCCAATGGAAAAAAATAGGAGACGAGTAAGATGACATATAAAGGTTATTTGATTGATTTAGATGGAACCATTTACAAGGGCAAGGACCGTATTCCTGAGGGAGAAGCCTTCGTTAAGGAGTTACAGAAGCGTCAGATTCCCTATCTTTTTGTGACTAATAATAGTATGCGTACACCAGAGATGGTGCAAGAGCTTTTGCGTAATCAGTGTGAATTGGAAACACCTCTTGAGACCATTTACACAGCTACTTTGGCGACAGTTGACTACATGAACGATATGAATCGTGGCAAGACGGTTTATGTTATCGGTGAGACTGGGCTTAAATCTGCTATTGCGGATGCAGGTTATACGGTAGACGAAGAAAATCCTGCCTATGTTGTGGTGGGCTTGGACCGTGAAGTCACTTATGAAATGTTGGTTAAAGCAACGCTTGCCATCCATAAAGGAGCTATGTTTATTGGGACAAACCCAGATTTGAATATCCCAACAGAACGCGGCCTTCTTCCAGGTGCCGGTTCCCTTTTAGCCCTTATTGAGGCAGCAACACGTGTGAAACCAATCATTATCGGTAAACCTGAAGCTATTATCATGAACAAGGCTCTTGAAATCCTTGGGACAGAACGTAGTCAAACTATCGTGGTTGGTGACAATTACTTGACTGATATTACAGCTGGCATTAAAAATGACTTTCCAACACTTCTTGTGACAACTGGATTTACCAAGGCGGAAGAGGTTGCGAATTTACCAGTAAAACCCGACCATGTACTTTCTAGTCTAGCGGAGTGGAATTTTGATGCGAACTAAAATTGAGGCTGTTCTGACTCCGATTTGGCTCTTGGCCCTGTCTATCCTAGTGACGATTTATCTGGCATGGGGCTTTTATTATTTTGATATTGATTGGATGCATCTTTTGGACTATGTCATTCTTGGCAAGACAGAGCTCTGGCATAATTTTAATATCCTCATGCAGTACCTGACCTTTCCTTGGGTTGATCATCTGTCCATGCCTGATTTTCCATCGTCGGAGAGTGGGCTCAAGCATTTCCATGATGTGAAGTGGCTCTTTCATTTGGTACAGGGGCTTGTTATTCTACTAGCTTATCCAGCAGTAACCTCTCTTTGGCGAAATGTGAAGAAAGGGACCTTTGGTCTTTACGTTAAACTTTATATGAGTCTAGCACTCTTGCCGGTCCTTATTGGGGTTGTGGGGCTTTTTCTCGGATTTGATGAGTTTTTTACGCTCTTTCATGAAGCACTCTTTCCTGGGGACAGCAGTTGGCTCTTTAATCCAATCTTGGACCCGATTATCAACGTTTTGCCAGAAGAGTATTTCCTTCAGTGTTTTGTCATTTTCTTTCTTGTCTATGAGGGAATCATGGTGAGTCTGACCTGGTTGGCCCGTAAGCAGCTTAAAATGTATTTGAAAAATAAGGAGTAGTTATGTCTATTCGTGATAACCATTTGCATACCCATCATTCCTATGATTCGGATGCGAACTTTACTGATTATTTGACGCATTTTGATGGGGAGATTGTAACGACTGAGCATTATGATCTCTCTAATCCTTATACCAAACAGGATGATGTGCCAGAGTATGAGGCCTATAGTCGTGAGATTGAAAGTCTTAACCGTAAGTATGGCAATCGTATTAAACGTGGTATCGAGATTGGTTATTACCAGCCTAGGGAAAGGGATATTGTAGACTTTCTGGATGGTAAGGACTATGATCTCAAACTTTTATCTGTTCACCATAATGGGGTCAATGATTATCTTGATGATGAGGTAGCTGATATGGACAAGGCAAGCATTATTCAAGAGTATCTGGACAAGTTGGAGTATGCTATTGGCCGTGTGGACGCAGATGTTCTGGCCCATTTTGACTATGGTTTCCGACTGTTTGACGTGACTGTTGATGAGTTAAAAGCTTATGAAGAACAGCTCAAACGTATTTTCCAGAAAATGATTGCTAATGATTTGGCTTTTGAGCTGAATGCAAAGAGTATGTATCTCTATCATCACGAAGACCTCTACCGTTATGCCCTAGGCCTTGTTAAGGATTTGGGATGTCGCAAGTATTCTATTGGCTCTGATGGGCATAAGTTAGAGCATTTTCGTCTGAACTTTGATAAGATTCAGGGGCTCTTGAGAGAATTTGATATTACTGAAGATATGATTATATAGCGAAGATGGCTTCAACTGAAGCTGTCTTTTTCTTAAGGAAAACTTAAAGGAAAAGCGTGGTTGTGGGATTTATAGAAGATTTTAAGTTTTGCTTGTTATGCTAATGTCAAGCAAAAGAAACTTATGGTTTCTATCTTATCTTTCAAAATTGGAGGTTTTCTATGAAATTTCTCAAAAGGCATGCCTATGCCTTACTCTTTACCCTTTTTCTGATGGGGGCAAATGTCTACTCTCTCCTAAAGGTCTTTGTCATTCCCTCAGCAGTCTCAACGGTTTCAGCCAATACGACTAGCTCAAGCACATCTTCGTCGACAGCATCTACCAGCACTGGTAAGGTGACTAAGACGGATACAACTTACAAAGATGACAACATGGATATCAAAATCACGACGGGTAAAACTAGTGATACCACTTACTATGTGGCAGATATCAAGTTGTCAAGTGCCGACTACCTTAAAACAGCTTTGGCGCAAAATACCTACGGGACTAACATCACCGACACGACATCTAGTATTGCCCAGCAAAATAATGCTATCTTTGCCATCAATGGTGATTACTATGGGGCTAACCAGTCAGGTTATGTGATTAAAAATGGTCAGGTCTATCGTGATACTGATCGAAATAGTGACTATGAGGACCTAGCGGTTTACTCAGATGGTAGCTTCAAGACCTTTAAGGAGGGCGATACAACGGCTCAAAAATTGGTTGATTCAGGTGTGGTGAATACCTTTGCCTTTGGTCCAACCTTGGTTGAAAATGGCAAGATAGCTGTATCAGAAAATGAAGAGGTTGGTCAAGCCATGGCTGACAATCCACGTACAGCCATCGGAGTTATCGAAGAAAGTGACGGCAGTGTGCACTATATTGTCATTGTCTCTGATGGTCGTACCAGTGAGTCGTCAGGATTGACTCTTTATGAAATGGCAGAGTTGATGAAATCTTATGGCGTGACGACAGCCTATAACCTTGACGGTGGTGGCTCATCTACCATGTACTTCAATGGTCAAGTCATTAACAAGCCAACCACAAACGGAAATAAAATCTCAGAAAGGGCGGTGAGCGATATTGTCTACATCGGTTACTAAAAAATCAGCCAGCAAACACTTTTTCACTTATATCAGTTTAACCATTTTTAGCTTAGTCTTTACTTTTGTCTATGAACGTTTTTCTTATGGGGAATCGTCCATGTTTATGCGTATGATGTTTTTTGCCCCATTGGCTGGAGCACTTATCTATCTGCTAACAGGAGTGGGAATGTCTTGGGTGAAAACACGTCTCTCAAAACTACTCTTTAATTCGTCTATTGCCGTTGTTGCTAGTGCCTGCTTAGTTAAGGGAATCGTTGAGGTTTCAGGTCGTACGACTAGCGTGGATATGCCTTATTGGTATGTTGCTGTAGGACTGCTTTGTTTGAGTATTATGACAGGCTTTATCAGACCTAGAAAATTGGCATAAAATAAAAGCTTGGAGCTGTGCTTCAGGCTTTTTATCTTACTTTGAAAAAATATTTAGGATAAATATACAAACCATAATAGGAAGAAATTATTTAAAACTGGGAATTTGCCTAAAGAAATTTTCATAAAAAATAACTGAGTTTGATTTTTTTTGTAGTAGGAATTTAGATAGAACGAGACTGTCTGTAGTGATGGAAATACCTGAATCTATCGTATTTCCGGTGTGAGGAACTTTTGAGACATGGGGTTCAAAACTTAGTCATGGAACTTTTTGGATAGCTACAATCGTCTACCAGATAATTTCACACTCGTCCGCCATCACCTAAGGAAAGTCTCAAAAGACTTGTTTCTGCTATTAAATATACATGATTTTCAACTCTTTATAAAAATATACAAAAAAGACTTGCATTGTTCTGAATTTTCATGTAAAATAATTTCAAATCTAAATCGTTGAGAGAAAAAGTCTGATCGCTTGACAGAGAATGCGGGAAGCTGAGAACGCATGAGATCAAAGACGACACATTCTTGAGAGCGTATGCGAACTCTGGATGACAGTAGTGTACGACGGGTGGTTCCGTTAGAGACTAGGAGTTACAAGAGAGACCTTGTGACTTCATGAGGAAGAGGGGGTGACCCCTGTTCGAATTAAGGTGGAACCACGTGCCAACGTCCTTGCAAAAGTTGTTTTTGCGAGGGCGTTTTTTGTTACACTTGCTTTTAGCATTTGTAGCTAGACGTACACTTGGTTGGAGTTGAACAGAAAGGATAAACTATGGAAATCAAAGGATTACGAAAGATTGAACCCTATGTGGCAGGTAGTCAGCCTGCTGAGAAAAATATCATTAAGTTGAATACTAATGAAAATGCCTATGGACCAAGTCCAGCAGTCCATCAAGCTTTAGCATCCTTTGATGCCCATCAGTTACGCAAGTATTCGACTTTGGATCAAGCGGCTTTACGTCAGGCCTTATCTGAACAGTTAGGTGTTCCTGCCGATCAAGTGATTATTGGAAATGGGTCAGACGATATTTTATCAATGGCTTTTCTAGCTTTCTTTAATAGCGAGGAAGAAGTCTTGTTTCCAGATTTGACCTATGGTTTTTACAAGGTATGGGCAGATTTGTATCGCATCCCATTTAGAGAAGTGCCCTTGAACTCTTCATTTGAGATTGATATTCAAGATTATCTGGTTGAAAATGGTGGGATTGTCCTTACTAACCCAAATGCGCCAACAGGTATTTATAAACCTCTCGATCAAATTGAAGAGATTGTAAAGGCCAACCAGTCAGTAGTTGTGATTATCGACGAAGCCTATATTAACTTTGGTGGGGAGACTGCCTTACCTCTCCTAGAAAAGTATGACAATGTGTTTATTACTAGAACCTTTTCTAAGGACGCCTCACTTGCAGGCTTGCGTGTTGGCTATGGCATCGGAAGTCCAAAGCTAATGACTGTGATCAATGCCGTCAAGAATTCGGTCAATCCCTATAATGTGGATAGCATCGCAGAAGTACTGGCGACTGCAGCCGTTAATTCTTGGGATTATTATGAGGATAGCTGCGCTAAGATAATGGCCACACGTGACTGGTTTAGTCAAGAATTGAAAGCTATTGGCTTTGATGTTCTTCCTTCAAAAACAAATTTTGTTTTGGTCAAACCACACGGAGTGACGGCAGGCCAATTGTTTGACTATCTTCAAAGTAAGAAAATTTATGTCCGTTATTTTCCAAAAGTGGAGCGTATTTCAGATAGACTACGCATTTCTATTGGAACTCAGGATGAGATGGAGCGCGTACTAATGACAATACAGGAGTTACAAGCATGAAAAAAACGACATTAGCCTTAGGAATGCACGATAAACTTTTCAAACGTGCCCGTACCATGTATCAGATTGAGCATCGTATCTGTGATTTGTTGATGACAAAGGGCTTTCTTCGAATTGAGACACCAACCTTGGAGCATTTCGAAGTCTTTAGCGATGTTGTGGACAATGGTAACTACAATTTCTTTGATAAAAATGGAGATCTTGTTAGTTTACGTCCTGATATTACTAGCCAAATTGGGCGCGTGATTGCTTCGACACAAGTTCATACACCGATTAAATTTTCATACTCTGGAAAAGTTTTTAATTACAATGAGGAGATGCGTGGCCTATCCAATGAGCATACGCAGGCTGGTATTGAGATCATAGGATTCCCCGTTCACCAGGCCATGGAAGAAGCTGTGATATCTGCTAAAGAGGCTCTGGATGCTGCCGGTGTCAAAAATTACAAGTTTGAGTTTTCACATGCTCGTCTCTTACAACTCATTTTTGAAGAATTAGACCTTCCAGCAGTAAAAGAAGCAGAGTTGGCAGACTATATCCGTGATAAGTCAATTACAGGCCTCAAGGAATTCACCAAAGAAAATCCAAGTCAATATGACAAGGTCTTGGAGCAGTTGCCTTTCCTCTTTGGTGAGACAAAGGCTGTTTTGACCAAGGCTAGAGAGTTGACAGACAGTGAAGCCTTTTTGACGGCCTTGGATAGTTTGGAAGTCTTAACTAATCGCCTAGCAGATAGTCTCCCAGAGACGACGCTTGATTTGGCTCAATTGCCAGCAGTGCCTTACTACACAGGCATGATGTTTAAGGTCTTTGGTGATAAGGTGCCAGATGCCTTTGTATCAGGTGGCCGTTACGATAAACTATTTGAACGCTTTGGTGCCACCGAATTAACAGCGGTTGGTTGGGCCATTGATGTCGATTCGGTCTATCAAGCAGTGCATGATGATGTGGAATTTGGAGGTGACTTGGATGACTAGCAATCAAATCACAATTGCCTTGACCAAGGGACGTATTGAGAAAGATACAGTTAAATTACTAGAAAAAGCTGGCTTTGACATGTCATTCATGGCTGATAAGGGCCGTAATTTAATTTTCGAAAGTCCTGACAAACGTTTCCGTTTTCTCCTAGTCAAAGCACCAGATGTGACCACCTATGTCCGACATGGTGTCGCAGATATTGGGATTGTCGGAAAGGATGTTTTGGTTGAACATCCGACAGGCTATTTGGAAATGTTAGACCTTAATTTTGGCCTTTGTAAATTCTCCGTAGCATCAACAGAAGACTATAACCCTGATGACCATAAGCGTAAACGTATCGCCACCAAGTATCCAACCATTGCGACGGATTATTTTAATCAAAAAGGTGAGGATGTTGAGATTATTTCAATTCAGGGGAGTGTTGAGATTGCCCCTGTCATTGGTCTAGCAGATGCCATTGTCGATATTGTGGAAACAGGGAATACCCTTGTTGCTAATGGCTTAAAAGTTTATGAAGATATTTGCAGGATTTCAGCACGAATGATTGTTAATAAGGCTTCTTTGAAAAATAACAAGGAAGTTCTACCATTCATTTGTAAGATTGAATCACTTGTAGGGAACGAGGAGGTACCGTTCGAATGAAACGATTAACTGGAACAAATAAAGAAATTGCAGAGCTTCTTTATCAGGAGCAATTGGAACTGTCAAAAGAAAATAGAGACGTTGAAAGCACGGTTCAAGCCATTATTGAAGACGTTAAAAAACGTGGAGACGAGGCCCTTCGTGACTATTCAGCTAAATTTGATAAGGTTGACTTGACTGATTTTGAAGTTGGACAGGACTTGATTGATCAAGCCTTTAAAGAGATTGATCCAGAGGTTTACCAAGCCCTAGTTAATGCTAAAGAAAACATTGAATCTTATCACAAACATCAGTTGGAGACTGGTTTTGAGGACCAACCAAGTGAGGGTGTTATTCGTGGTCAATTGATTCGTCCCATCAATCGTGTGGGTGTTTATGTTCCTGGAGGAACTGCGGCTTATCCGTCATCAGTTCTTATGAATGTTATTCCTGCCAAAATTGCTGGGGTTAAAGAGATTATTATGATTACGCCGCCTCAAGAGCACTTTGTTCCTGCGATTCTGGTAGCCGCCAAATTGGCTGGTGTGGATAGCATTTACCAAGTTGGTGGGGCTCAAGGGGTTGCGGCTTTGGCTTTTGGTACAGAAACAATTCCAAAAGTGGACAAGATTACAGGTCCTGGTAATATTTTCGTGGCGACTGCCAAGAAACAAGTTTACGGTATTGTCGGTATTGATATGATTGCAGGACCATCAGAAATTGGTGTTATCGCTGATAGTAGTGCCAATCCAACCTATGTGGCAGCTGACCTCTTGTCTCAAGCAGAGCACGACACACGCGCACGCGCCATTTTGGTCACAGATTCTGAAGCCTTGGCAGATGCGGTTGAAAGTGAGATTGAACGTCAACTCAAGCTTTTGCCACGTGAGGCGATTGCTCGTCCATCTGTCGAAAATAACGGCCGTATTATTATTGCCAATGATACAGATGCCATGTTCGAACTCATGAACTTGGTTGCGCCAGAACATTTGGAAATTGCTATGGACAATGCTTATGATTACTTGGAAAAAGTGGAAAATGCTGGTTCCGTCTTTCTTGGTCACTTTACCAGCGAACCAATTGGCGACTACTATGCAGGTGCCAACCACGTTCTTCCGACGACAGCGACTAGCCGCTTTTCATCAGCTTTAGGCGTGCACGATTTTGTCAAACGTATCCAATATACGCAATATGATAAGGCAGCAGTCAATAAGGCTCAGCACGATATCACAACCTTGGCTTATGCGGAAGGCTTGCAGGCCCACGCCAAGGCAATTGAAGTCAGAAACGACAATAATTGAGAGAGTAGAGGAAGAAGTTATGAGACAAGCAGAAATTGAACGTAATACCTTTGAAACCAAAATTAAGTTAAGCCTCAATTTGGATGCTCAAGAACCAGTAGATATTCAAACAGGTGTCGGATTTTTTGACCACATGTTGACCTTGTTTGCCCGCCACGGTCGTATGTCTTTGGTGGTGAAGGCTGATGGTGACCTTTGGGTTGATAGTCACCACACCGTTGAAGATGTCGGTATTGTCCTTGGTCAAGCTCTTAAAGAGGCCTTGGGCGATAAAGCAGGGATCAACCGTTATGGAACGGCTTTTGTACCTATGGATGAAACCCTCGGAATGGCAAGTTTAGACTTGTCTGGACGTAGCTTCTTGGTCTTTGATGCTAGTTTTGATAATCCAAAATTGGGTAATTTTGACACAGAACTGGTTGAAGAATTTTTCCAAGCCTTGGCTTTCAATGTTCAGATGAATCTCCACCTCAAGATTCTCCACGGAAAAAACAATCACCACAAGTCAGAAAGTCTTTTCAAGGCAACAGGACGTGCCTTGCGTGAGGCAATCACAATCAATCCTGATATTCACGGCGTAAACTCGACAAAGGGGATGCTATGATTATCGTCATTGATTACGATGCGGGGAATACCGCAAATGTTCTACGTGCCCTTGAAAAAATCGGTGTGACTGCAGAATTGTCTGCTGACAAAGAAAAAATCCTAGCTGCAGATGGGTTGATTTTACCTGGTGTAGGTGCCTATCCAACGGCTATGGCAGAGCTTGAGCGAAGAGGCTTGGTAGCTGTTATCAAAGAGGCCGTCGCACAGGGAGTTCCCCTTTTGGGAATTTGTTTAGGCATGCAGATTTTAACAGAAAAAGGACTGGAACATGAAGAAACAGATGGTCTTGGCTTTATTCCAGGTGTCTGCCGTCCTATTCCAGCCAGCAAGGAACAACCTGTCCCACATATGGGGTGGAATAATTTGGCTGTTAAGCAAGCCAGCCCTTTGACAGATGGTTTAGATGGCCAAGCTGTCTACTTCGTTCACAGTTATTTCACAGATGTCCCTAGCCAATACATTGATGTTACCGCAGATTATAGTATTGAGGTGCCAGCCATGATCCATAAAGACAATGTTTACGGGGCTCAATTCCATCCTGAAAAATCAGGGGATATTGGCTTAGGGATTCTTGAAAAGTTTGCAGGTTTATGTAAAGCCTAGAAGCTAGTGAGAGCAAAGACTTTTTAGTTAGAAAGGATGGTAGGGGAGATGCAAATTCTACCAGCAATTGATATTAAGGATGGACAGGCTGTTCGTCTCTTTAAAGGAGATTTTAACCAACAAACCGTTGTCAATCCAGATGTTATTGAGCAGGCAAAGACCTTTAAGGATGCGGGCATTCAATTTATTCATGTCGTCGACTTGGACGGTGCCCTAGATGGTCGTGCCACTAACCGTGACTTGATTGCAGAGGTCAAGAAGGTTTCTGGACTTGGCATCGAAGTTGGTGGCGGTATCCGTACCTTGGAGCAGATTCGTGACTATTTGGAAGTTGGCATCGACCGTATTATTATCGGTTCAATGGCCGTTAAAAATCCTGACTTCGTTCGAGCAGCTTTAGAGGAATTTGGTGCCGATAAAATTGTCGTGGGTATTGATGCCAAGGCAGGGTTTGTCGCTACCGAAGGTTGGTTGGAAACAAGCAATGTAGACTACATCACCTTGGCCAAGGAAATGGAAAAGATGGGCGTAACCCTCTTTGTCTATACAGATGTTGATCGAGATGGCACACTGACAGGACCCAATCTTGATCACTACAAACGTTTGGTATCTGAACTCACGACCGCCAAAGTCATTGCTTCAGGTGGGATTGCAGAGGTAGAGGACTTAAATCAGCTAGAAGAGATTGGTGTGGCGGGAACCATTGTCGGCAAAGCCTACTATAACGGCAATATCACATTAGACCAGCTCAAGGCTTTCGGAGGTTAATATGCTTAAAAAACGTATTATTCCCTGTTTGGATGTCAAGGATGGCCGTGTCGTCAAGGGGGTCAATTTTGTGAATCTGACAGATGTTGGTGACCCTGTTGATTCTGCGCGTGCTTACTATGAGGCTGGCTGTGATGAACTTGTTTTCTTGGACATCACAGCGACTTCAGACAATCGTGAAACAACGGTTGACATGGTGCGCCGTGTCGCAGACCAAGTTTTTATCCCCTTCACGGTTGGTGGTGGTATTCGTTCAGTCGAAGACATGAACAAGATGCTCAAAGCTGGTGCTGACAAGGTTGCCGTCAATTCCTCAGCCCTTGCCAATCCAAAACTAATCGCTGATTGTGCTCAAAAATTTGGGAATCAGTGTGTAGTGGCTGCGATTGATGCCAAAAAGATGTCTGATGGGAGCTGGCATGTTTTTGTGGCTGGTGGCCGGAAGGATACAGGTAGGGACCTCATCCAATGGGCTCAAGACGTCGTCGCCTTGGGGGCTGGAGAAATTCTCTTAACCAGCATGGACAAGGACGGCACCAAGTCTGGTTTTGATTTAGAAATGCTCAATCGTGTGGCAGAAGTCGTTGATGTTCCGATCATTGCCTCTGGTGGTGCAGGAAATATTGAGGATATTGTAGAAGTCTTTGAAAAGACAACAGCAACGGGTGCTCTGGCAGCCTCTATCTTCCACTTTGGTGAGGTAAATATAGGCGAAACCAAACAAGTCTTGGCAAATGCAGGAATTGAGGTGAGACGA
Organism: Streptococcus sp. HMSC078H12; assembly: GCF_001814615.1. Classification (NCBI taxonomy): domain Bacteria; kingdom Bacillati; phylum Bacillota; class Bacilli; order Lactobacillales; family Streptococcaceae; genus Streptococcus; species Streptococcus sp. HMSC078H12. The sequence goes on from NZ_KV817316.1 coordinate 564,726, forward strand.
TGACAGAGGTTAAACTTGATTTTGACAAACAAGGCGGACTGGTACCAGTCATTGTGACAGATTACAAGACGGGGCAGGTGCTCATGTTGGCCTATATGAATGAGGTGTCCTATCAGTTGACACTTGAGACCAAACAAATGCATTACTGGAGCCGTTCTAGAAATGAGCTTTGGCATAAGGGGGCCACATCTGGTCATTTCCAACATGTCAAAAGCATCAAGACAGATTGTGATCAGGACACCTTGCTTATCGCTGTGGAACAAGAAGGAGCAGCCTGTCATACAGGAGCCTACAGCTGTTTCTTTACGGATATATATGATGACAATCAAGATAAATAGGAGTAGCTATGTTAGAAACACTTTATAAGGAAGCCTTAGATCGTAAAAAAAATCCCAAAGAAGGATCTTATACCAATTACCTTTTTGACAAGGGGCTAGACAAGATTCTTAAAAAGGTTGGCGAAGAAGCAACAGAAGTTGTGATCGGAGCCAAAAATGCTGATAAAGAAGAAATTGCCAATGAGACAGCAGACGTCCTCTATCACCTAGCAGTCATGCTCGTTGAAACAGGGGTTAGCCCTGAAGACGTTGAAGCCGTACTTAAAGCACGTCAAGGCAAACAAAGCAATGTCCATGACCGAAAAGAAGTAACGGATTATTGAGGATTATCTCAACCGATTGAGACTAAAACGAAAAGCCTGAAGTGATTCAGGCTTTTTTGACAGAGGAATTCTAATTATTTTGTTCCTCTAACCACCATGAGAAAGCGCTTTAAAATGCTATAATAGGAGTGAAGAAAGCTCGTTTTATTTGAAGGATTTGGTGTGCTTGTTTTTACAAATGATTGGGGAAAGGAAGGATGTCCTATGGAGAAAAATAATCCTTATATCATAACTCTTTCTCGTTTAGTTATTGTCCTCCTCTGTTCTAGTCTTTTAGTTGGTTGTAAAGTTGTACTGCCAAATTCTTACTTCAAGGCTAGGGAAAAAACGCAAAAAATCTTGGCTCATAATGGTTTTAAGGGAAAGGTCCAAGTTAAGCTTATCAAAAAGGTGTTTCTAGATTCAGATGGTATTTATGTCGATTATACCTATTCAGAGGACACCTACGATAATCAAACCATATCATTAGATTCACAAATTACTTTTAACCTGGACTGGACAGTTAATGGTGAAGAATATGTGACCCCTGGTCATTACTGGGAAAGCTACTTACAACAAAAATCTGTGAAAAAAGAAGAGCAGAAACTCTTTAAGGAGCTTAAGAAGCAATCGTTAGGCCTTGATATCGAAGATTTCTCTTTCAGAGATCATACTACGATAGATCAAGAGGCTGGTAATCGTCGAAAACATTTAGCCGAAGAAAACCGTAAAAATGGGAAATCTGATTTTTATGGCTATTATCAAATTCCCTATCAAACAATGATTGATGAACACCTTGTCACTATGGAAATAAAAGTACATGACTCAAAAAATATTAGCAAGAAAGATTTAAAAAAGGCAGCAACTAAACTGGATGCTAGAAAGCTGCCAGATGGAGAGTACGAATTTTATTATTTCGCAACTGATAAAGAAAATTCCGCTAACTATGACAATTCCGGATATATAAGCTATACCTTTAACATACAAGATGGTAAGGTTGTCCAAGATGAAGATGATTAGAAAGTATTTTGATTTTCATCGATAAGCTAGACTGCCATACTAGGCCGTTAAAAGTGGGGTTACAGCTAAGTGAAAACACTAACCTCAAAACATGCAAAAACATCTCCGAAAATCAGTCGGAGATGTCTTTTTGTCTTACAAATTCTTTTTCTTTTTAGCTTTTTTTGTTAGAGCCAGGTCACAATTTTTAATACTAGAGATAAGGTGATTGGTCAATTGGAAGTCATCCACTTGGGGATTCAAGTCCACTTCGTAGACCAGTTGCATGATTTCACCCCCACCAGTAGTATTAAGGGAAATTAAGTCGCATTCACTGGTGAAATTGAGCAAGGCTTTAGTGATTTTTTGATCGATCAAGTCTTGGTAGGAGACGTTAATGGTCAGGAGTCTACGACGTTGGTTGTCCGTTCGGCTTTGACGATTTTCCAAAAGAAGCCAAACAGCTAAAAGGAAGATGGTAAAGAGGACGGCTAGTAAGAGATAGCCTGTCCCAGATGCCAGACCAATAATCATGGCCATAAAGACGGCGATTAGCTCTCTAGAACCACTGGTAGCTGAGCGAAAACGAATGAGACTAAAGGTCCCAGCCACGGCGATAGAGGTCCCCAAACTCCCATTGACAAGGAAGATAACTAGGGTCATCAAACATGGAAGTAGTGTCAAACTAATGGCGAATTCTCTGGTGTAGAGGGTCCGGTATTTGTAAGTCCAGGTTAGGGCCAATCCTAAAACAAGGCTGACCAGTAAGGCCAGCATGAGTTGAAGGGGACTAGCGGTTGCGGTCGCATCATTAAAGATAGAATTGAAGAGATTAGACATAGGCAGCACCTCCTTTTTCTTGAACTGGATGTGGCCCGTAGTCTAAACCTTGTGACTTATGATAGGCGCAGCTGTATTTTGAGAATTTCTGTTCTTCCAAACCATGTTTGTCTAAGATAGCTTGAAGCCAGTCAGGCTTTTTGCCAGGTGCCTTGATTTCCATGATAATCGTATCTTCATCAAGAAGGGGAAAACCATGATTTCCCTTAAAGAGACTGACGTCTTCATCACGGTAAGTCAGATTTTGGTCAAGGGTAACACGAACTTTATTGTAGGCATAGCCTTCGATAGTCTCTTTTTCTTTCATTGAAAAACGGTCGTAGTAGATATACATACGAGGTTTGAGTCCCTCATTATAGCGCTGGCGTAACTGATGAATATCTTGCAAGAGCTGGCGGTCAGTGATTTGACCATGATTCTTACCGTCTGTCATCAAGTTAGTGATGGCAAGTGGAGTTGAAACGAGACGAAACTTATGACCGATTCCTTCATCATCTTTGGCTTTAACCTCTAAAAATACCTTACTATCAATTTTAGGATTGGCTAGGTAGGTACGCATGCGGATTTTCTCTTGACGGTGATTACCATCTAAGGCATCTTGGATGACGTCAAAATTATCCGTATCAAAGTAAATATTTGAAATGGTAGATGTCGGATAATCATCCTCTACCAAATACTCCTTAAGATCAGTGAGCAGGTCCTCAAGATTTTCCTTTGAGACCACATATTTCGTTTCAATACGTTTAAAACGTGTTTCCAATTGTTTAACCATGAAAAAACTCCTTTTATAGATAAGATACCAAGCCGTAAAGCAACTCTCAGGAAAATAGGGAATTTGTTGTAGGAACATCTATTTCCAAACAGTCGACTTATTGTTTTAATTCTTTTTTATAGTAGAAAAGTTGAGCTAAAATGTACTATTTTATAGCACTTACTTGCTCGCCTATTAGTCTATGGGACTTTTCTGAAAGAAGTCCTAAGCCAAACTTTCACCAAACTTAACTTAAGATAAGTTTTAGTTAACCTTTAGAAATGTTTTAGCTAAGTCCCGTAAACTGTAATCATCCAAACGAACACGAGAGGAAAAAATATGAAATCAAAAAAACTAAAAAAATGGACGACTTTATTGACCTGTGCGACTGCCCTAACAGTCATGACAGCTTGTAGTCAATCAAGCAGTCAGTCAACTGGGACGACGACTACAAGTTCCAAAACAAGTGCTGTAACATCAACGACCAGTAAGAAAACAAATAAGAGCAACAGCAACTACTTTACTTCTAAAGATTCTGATACCTCTTATAACGAAAGCTCAGCTACTAAGATTAAGTTATCAGGCTCATCTGCGGATGTTTCAGGTGATGGTGCAGCCCTATCAGGTTCAACTGTAACCATCTCCAAAGCTGGGACCTACGTCATTTCAGGAAAATCCGATGGTGTGCAAATCAAGGTAGACGCTGGAGATTCAGACGATGTCCATATTGTTCTAGATGGTGCTACCATGACAAATACAAATGCAGCAATCAATGCCACAAAAGCTGGTCATGTCTATCTGACACTTAAAGATGGCACTACAAATACACTTTCTGATTCAAGTTCTAATAGTGATGAAGATGCGGATGCTGTGATTTTTTCTAAAGGAGATTTGACCATTAACGGTTCAGGTACTCTAAACATTGATGCCAAGAAAAATAACGGTATTAAAGCCAATGACAGCCTTCATATGACTGGCGGTACCTATAAGATTTCCTCAGTCGGTGATGCCTTCAATGTCAATGATGAACTCAACATCACAGGAACAACTATGACCATTGAAGCGGAAGAAGATGGTGTTAAGGTCGATAATGATGACGACACCTCAGTAGGTACCATGTATCTGTCTGACAATACCATGACCATTAAGGCTGGTGACGACGGTATTCATGCGTCCGGGGACCTGATTATTGATAGTGGTACTTACAAGGTTGAAAAATCAACCGAAGGTATCGAAGGTAAATCTGTGACCATTAATGGTGGAAATATAGATGTCTATGCAACGGATGATGGTGTCAATGCGGCCAATGCTAATGCCAGTCAAAGTGAGATTTTCTTCAAGATGACCGGTGGAATCCTAAATGTTGAGGTTGGCGAGGGTGATACCGACCCAATCGATTCTAACGGCGATATTTTTGTATCGGGTGGAACGATTAATCTGACTGGCCAGTCTGGCTTTGACTTCGATGGTTCAGCGACCTATACCGGTGGTGACATTACTATCAATGGTGAGAAACAAACTAAGATTGAAAACTCAATGCCTGGCGGCGGTGGTCCCCAAGGTGGTGGGCAACCAGGTGGCTTTGGAGGAGGTCACTAAAGAGTCATAGGATGAGACAGAAAGGAAGTGCCTATGTATATTATTATTCCAGCTTATGAACCAGACAAACGCCTGATTCAGGTGGTTCAAGATATTACCATAAAACTCCCTAAAGCCCGTATTATTGTTGTTAATGATGGGAGTGGCCCAGGCTATAACGACTATTACGACGAAACGGCTTTTATTGGAGCGACTGTCCTTACCCATCCTATCAATAAAGGAAAAGGAGCTGCTCTCAAAACTGCCTTTGCTCACATTCAAGAAGAAGTAGTCGGTCAGCACCTTTCGGCTCAACCTATTGTCACAGTTGACAGTGACGGTCAGCATCTGATTAAAGATATTGTCCGTGTGGCCAAGGCAACCGAGGAAAATCCAAGTCATCTTGTCTTGGGTGCGCGTGCCTTTGTTGGTAAGGTACCAGCACGTAGCCGCTTTGGAAATAAGGTAACTGCTGGACTTTTCCGTCTAGTAACTGGCCAGAAAGTCACAGATACTCAGACAGGGCTTCGAGGCATGTCAACCGACCTGATTCCCTGGCTTCTTAATCTAGATGGCAATCGTTTTGAGTACGAGTTTAATATGTTGCTTGAAGCCAAAAAGTCAGGCCATCAAATCTCTGAAGTCCCTATTGAGACCGTTTATCTGGAGGAAAATAAAAGTTCGCACTTTCGCCCCATTCGTGATTCCATCCGTATTTACAGCCCTTTTTTAAAGTTCTCTGGCACGGCTGTTTTGGCCTCAGTCATTGATGCAACAGCCTTATTTGTGCTCTTTGCCTTGACGAAGAATCTGCTCCTTTCGGTCGTGCTAGCTCGTGTGATTTCGGCTTCCAGCCAGTGTCTACTGAACGCCAATGTGGTCTTTAATCCGACAAGCTCCCTCTTTAGGTCGAGTGTTCGCTACTTTATGTTGGTCCTGGTCCTCTTGGCCTGTAACTATTTCTTACTTAGTAGTCTAGTTGCTATTGGTTTAGGCTTGGTTCTGGCAAAACTAGTTACAGAAACCTTGCTCTTTTTAGTTAGCTACAGGGTCCAACATAATGTGGTTTTTGCTTAATAGCTGACTTGAAAATCGCTAACTGATTGAATAGAGATAGTTTATTTACCTCTCAATTACCTCTAAAAATTTTCCTAAAAATATAGAAAAAACTACCGTTTTCGACATTCGGTAGTTTTTAATGATTGTCAAAATGTTTTTCAATTTACATTATGATTAAAAATTGAAATGACTTGATAAAGACTCGAAATGGCTGAAAAAAATATGCTATAATGAAATTGTTTGAATTATGTAGATTTCATTCAAACTAGGAAAATGAAAAGAGGACCTAAAATGGGAAAAAAGGTACATTATAAGCTTCACAAAGTTAAGAAGCAGTGGGTGACGATTGCCGTCACTTCGGCAGCACTTGCCTCTATCGTAGGTGGCGCTACAGTTGCCAATCAAAAGGTTTCAGCTGATGAAACAACTCAACCAGTTGCCTCTACGACAGCTGAAAGCGATGTTGTCGTCGAAACGCATGAAGTAGCCGCTCCTGCAGCAACTGCTACGACAGATGCGACAGCAACAACAACTGACAAGGCTGCTGATACTGCAACAGTCGAAACTCCTGCGGCAGCAACCACTGCAGCAGATACAACTACTAATACCGCAACACCAGCAACAACTGATCGTGCAGCAGTAGCAAATGGTGCGACAACAGAAACACCAGCTGCAGCAGCGACAGATACAACGCTTACAGTAGCTGAAAAACCAAAATCTGGCGTTACTGAAAAAGAAGAAACAGCAGCACTCTCTTTGGACAACATCAAACAAGTTGATGGTAAATACTATTATGTCAAAGAAGATGGTTCATACAAAACAAACTTTGCTGTTTCAGTTAATGGCCAGTTGCTTTACTTTGGTAAAGATGGTGCTTTGACAAGCACATCAACACACTCGTTCACACCAGGTACAACTAATCTAGTTGATGCTTTCTCTTCACATAACCGTGCTTACGATTCTAAGAAAGAAAGCTTTGAGTTGGTAGATGGTTATTTGACACCTAATAGCTGGTACCGTCCAGTCACTATTTTGGAAAATGGTGAAAAATGGCGTGTGTCAACTGAGAAAGACTTCCGTCCACTTTTGATGGCATGGTGGCCTGATGTAGATACACAAGTTGCCTACCTCAATACTTTCTCTAAACACTTTAACCTTAACGCAACTTATTCAACCAGCCAAAGTCAATCTGAATTGAATGCAGCTGCTAAGACAATTCAAATTAAGATTGAACAAGAAATTTCAGCTAAAAAATCAACTGAATGGCTTCGTCAAGCAATTGAGTCTTTTGTAAAAGAACAAGACCAGTGGAATACTACAACTGAAAACTATACCCTTGCTGACCACCTTCAAGGGGGAGCTCTTCTTTATGTTAATAATGACAAGACACCTTGGGCAAATTCTGATTACCGTTTGCTTAACCGTACACCAAGTAACCAAGATGGTTCTCTAAATGGTACAGGAAGATACTTGGGTGGTTATGAATTCCTACTTGCCAATGACGTTGATAACTCAAATCCAGTTGTGCAAGCTGAGCAGTTGAACCAAATTCACTATCTTGTGAACTGGGGATCAATTGTTATGGGTGATAAGGATGCTAACTTTGATGGTATCCGTGTTGATGCAGTTGACAATGTCGATGCTGACCTTCTCCAAGTTTATACAAACTACTTCCGTGCGGCCTTTGGTGTGGATAAATCTGAAGCCAATGCACTCGCTCACATTTCTATCCTTGAAGCTTGGGATTTAAATGATAATGCTTATAATCAAAAACATGATGGTTCAGCCCTTGCCATGGATAATAACCTTCGTTATGCAATTATGGGTGCACTTTATGGATCGGGCTCTTCATTGAAAGATTTGATTACTAGCAGTTTGACAGACCGTACAAATAATAGTAAGTATGGAGATACACAAGCTAACTACATCTTTGCGCGTGCTCATGATAACCTTGTTCAAGATATCATTCGTGATATCGTTCAAAAAGAGATCAATCCAAAATCAGATGGTTATACCATGACTGATGCTGAATTGAAACGTGCCTTTGAAATCTATAATGAAGATATGAAGAAGGCAGAAAAACGTTATACTATTAACAATATTCCAGCCGCCTATGCTTTGATTCTTCAAAATATGGAGCAGGTAACTCGTGTTTATTATGGAGATCTCTATACGGATAACGGCCAATATATGGCTACCAAGTCTCCTTACTACGATGCTATCACAACGCTCTTGAAGAACCGTATGAAATATGTTTCAGGTGGACAATCGATGAAAGTCGACACGTTCAATGGAAAAGAAATCTTGTCATCTGTTCGTTACGGTAAAGATATTATGACTGCTGACCAAACTACGGGTGTAGCAGAAACAAGTAAACATTCTGGTATGTTGACACTTATTGCCAATAATCAGGATTTCTCACTGGGTGATGGTACTTTGAAAGTTAACATGGGTAAACTTCATGCTAACCAAGCCTACCGTCCATTACTTCTTGGTACTGATAAGGGAATTGTCACTTACGAAAATGATGCGGCAGCAGCTGGAAAAATTAAATACACTGATGCTGAAGGGAACTTGACTTTCAGTGGAGATGAAATCAAGGGGTATCGAACTGTTGATATGAGAGGTTATCTTGGTGTTTGGGTACCAGTAGGTGCGCCTGATAACCAAGATATTCGTGTTAAAGGTTCAGATAAGAAACTTGATAAGACATTCTCTGCTACTGAAGCATTAGATTCACAAGTTATCTATGAAGGTTTCTCAAACTTCCAAGATTTTGTTGAAAAAGATAGCCAATATACTAATAAATTGATTGCAGAAAATGCAGAACTCTTCAAGTCATGGGGAATCACATCATTCGAGATGGCTCCTCAATTTGTATCGGCTGATGACCGTACCTTCCTTGATTCTGTTATCCAAAATGGTTATGCCTTTACTGACCGATATGACCTTGCCATGAGCAAGAATAACAAATACGGTTCTAAAGAAGATCTTCGTGATGCCCTTAAGGCGCTTCACAAGCAAGGTATTCAAGCAATTGCTGACTGGGTACCAGATCAACTTTACCAATTACCAGGACAAGAAGTTGTAACAGCAACACGTGCTAATAGTTATGGTACTCCAAAGGCCAATGCTTATATCAATAACACTTTATATGTTGCAAATTCTAAATCATCAGGTAAGGACTTCCAAGCTCAATATGGTGGTGAGTTCCTTGATGAGCTCCAAAAGAAATATCCACAGTTGTTTGAAGATGTGATGATATCAACTGGTAAGAAGATTGATCCATCTGTTAAAATCAAGCAATGGTCTGCTAAGTACATGAATGGTACTAATATCCTTGGTCGTGGTAGTCGTTATGTTCTCAGTAACGATGCTACTGGTCGCTACTATCAAGTTACTGAGAATGGCATCTTCTTGCCAAAACCTTTGACAGATCAAGGTGGTAAGACAGGTTTCTACTATGATGGTAAGGGTATGGCCTACTTTGATAATAGTGGTTTCCAAGCTAAGAATGCCTTCATTAAATATGCTGGAAATTACTATTACTTCGATAAAGAAGGTTATATGTTAACTGGTCGTCAAGATGTCGATGGTAAGACTTATTTCTTCTTGCCAAACGGTATCCAGCTTCGTGATTCTATTTATCAACAGGATGGTAAATATTATTACTTTGGTAGCTTTGGTGAGCAGTACAAAGATGGTTACTTTGTATTCGATGTACCGAAAGAAGGTACTTCAGAAACAGAAGCTAAATTCCGTTATTTTTCACCAACTGGAGAAATGGCTGTTGGCTTGACTCATGCTGGTGGAGGATTGCAATACTTTGATGAAAATGGCTTCCAAGCTAAAGGTACTAAGTATGTTACTCCAGACGGAAAACTCTACTTCTTCGATAAAAATTCAGGTAATGCCTACACAAATCGTTGGGCTGAAATCGATGGTATCTGGTATGAATTCAATGATCAAGGCTATGCACAAGCTAAGAAGGGTGAATTCTACACAACAGATGGCTCAACATGGTTCTACCGTGATGCAGCTGGTAAAAATGTGACAGGTGCCCTTACTTTGGATGGTCACGAATACTACTTCCGTGCAAATGGTGCCCAAGTTAAAGGTGAATTTGTTACTGAAAATGGCAAGATTAGCTACTACACTGTAGATAATGGTTACAAGGTTAAAGACAAGTTCTTCGAAGTAAACGGCAAGTGGTACCATGCTGATAAGGATGGTAACCTCGCCACAGGTCGTCAAACAATTGACCACCTTAACTATTACTTCAATGCTGATGGAAGCCAAGTTAAATCTGATTTCTTCACTCTTGATGGTGGTAAGACATGGTACTACGCCAAAGATAATGGTGAAATCGTGACAGGTGCGTATAGCGTTGGTGGTAAAAACTATTACTTCAAAGAAGATGGTAGCCAAGTTAAAGGTGACTTTGTTAAGAATGCTGATGGTTCACTTTCTTACTATGATAAAGATTCAGGGGAGCGTCTCAATAACCGTTTCTTGACAACTGGTAACAATGTTTGGTACTACTTCAAAGATGGTAAGGCTGTAACAGGACGCCAAAATATCGATGGTAAAGAGTATTACTTTGATCATTTGGGACGTCAAGTTAAAGGTAGCCCAATCAGCACACCAAAAGGAGTGGAATACTACGAATCAGTTCTTGGAGAACGTGTGACAAACACATGGATCACTTTCCAAGACGGTAAGACTGTCTTCTTCGATGAAAATGGTTATGCTGATTTTGATAAATAATCAATCAATCTAATCTTAATCTGAGAGATTAAGTGAAAAACGATATGATTTGACATGAATTTATAGGTGAAATTTCTTGAAAACGAGAATCGTTTAAAGAAATTTTGCCTTTTTTGCTCCTTAAAGAAAAAAATCTGACAAATATCAATTTTGAGTCAGAATCGTTGTAAAAGCCATTGTATCAAGGGTTTTAGTGGTTTTTATAGAAAATAGTTTTACTTATCAAATGATATGAAAATGAGAATTGAAAGCCTATGAAATAGGTGTGTTACAAAACTTTTCTAATGTTGCTGTTATGTTACATATAATTTATAAAAAAACAATTAATTCGAGAAATAGTTAGAAAATAATGATATAATGTAATTGTTTGAAATCGGATAGATTTCAGTCTGATTTTGACAAATAAAATCACGGGGAAAATTATAATGGAAAATAAGGTACACTATAAGCTTCATAAAGTTAAGAAGCAATGGGTCACAATTGCAGTTGCCTCTGCAGCACTTGCTACTGTCGTAGGAGGATTGTCTGCAACAACATCTTCAGTTTCAGCGGATGAAACTCAAGATAAGATAGTAACTCAACCAAATTTAGATACAACAGCCGATTTAGTTACTTCTACAGAAGCAACCAAAGAAGTCGATAAACGTACAAATACAAAAGAAGCAGATGTTTTAACGCCTGCTAAAGAAACAAATGCCGTCGAAACAGCAACTACAACGAACACACAAGCAACAGCTGAAGCAGCTACAACAGCAACAACTTCTGATGTAGCGGTGGCAGCTGTTCCAAATAAAGAAGCAGTTGTGACAACAGATGCACCAGCTGTTACAACTGAAAAAGCAGAAGAACAACCAGCAACAGTGAAGGCTGAAGTTGTAAACACAGAAGTTAAAGCGCCAGAAGCTGCTTTGAAAGATTCAGAAGTAGAAGCTGCGCTTTCCTTGAAAAACATCAAAAACATTGATGGTAAATATTACTATGTTAATGAAGATGGTTCACACAAAGAAAACTTTGCCATTACTGTAAATGGTCAATTGCTTTACTTCGGTAAAGATGGTGCCCTTACAAGCTCATCAACATACTCTTTCACACCAGGAACAACAAATATTGTTGATGGTTTCTCAATAAATAACCGTGCCTACGATTCATCTGAAGCTAGCTTTGAATTGATTGATGGTTATTTGACTGCAGATAGCTGGTACCGTCCAGCTTCTATCATCAAAGATGGTGTAACTTGGCAAGCATCAACTGCAGAAGATTTCCGTCCACTTTTGATGGCTTGGTGGCCAAATGTAGATACACAAGTTAACTACTTGAACTACATGTCTAAAGTATTTAACTTGGATGCTAAATACACTAGCACAGATAAGCAAGAAACTTTGAATGTTGCTGCTAAGGATATCCAAGTTAAGATTGAACAAAAGATTCAGGCTGAAAAATCAACACAATGGTTGCGTGAAACTATTTCTGCTTTTGTTAAGACACAACCACAATGGAACAAAGAAACTGAAAACTACTCTAAAGGTGGCGGCGAAGATCACCTTCAAGGTGGTGCCCTTCTCTATGTAAATGATTCACGTACACCATGGGCTAACTCTAACTATCGTCTTTTGAACCATACGGCTACTAATCAAAAGGGTACAATTGATAAGTCAGTTCTTGATGAGCAGTCAGATCCAAACCACATGGGCGGTTTCGACTTCTTGCTAGCTAATGACGTAGATTTGTCAAACCCAGTTGTTCAAGCGGAACAATTGAACCAAATCCACTACCTTATGAACTGGGGTTCAATCGTTATGGGTGACAAGGATGCTAACTTCGATGGTATCCGTGTCGACGCGGTAGATAATGTCGATGCAGACATGCTTCAACTCTACACAAACTACTTCCGTGAGTACTATGGTGTTAACAAATCTGAAGCAAACGCTCTTGCTCACATCTCAGTCCTTGAAGCATGGAGTCTTAATGACAACCACTACAATGACAAGACAGATGGCGCTGCGCTTGCTATGGAAAACAAACAACGTTTGGCTCTCCTCTTCTCATTGGCTAAACCAATCAAAGAACGTACACCGGCTGTAAGTCCTTTGTATAACAATACTTTCAACACGACACAACGTGATGAAAAGACTGATTGGATTAACAAAGATGGAAGCAAGGCCTATAACGAAGACGGAACAGTTAAACAGTCTACAATCGGTAAATACAACGAGAAATACGGAGATGCGTCAGGAAACTACGTCTTTATCCGTGCCCATGATAACAACGTTCAAGATATTATTGCTGAAATCATCAAGAAAGAAATCAATCCAAAATCAGATGGTTTCACAATCACTGATGCTGAAATGAAGAAAGCCTTTGAGATTTATAACAAAGACATGCTCAGCAGCGACAAAAAATATACCTTGAACAACATCCCAGCAGCATACGCTGTTATGTTGCAAAACATGGAAACAATCACTCGTGTCTACTATGGAGACCTTTATACAGATAATGGTAATTACATGGAAACTAAGTCTCCATATTACGATACCATTGTTAACTTGATGAAGAATCGTATCAAGTATGTATCTGGTGGACAAGCTCAACGTTCATACTGGTTGCCAACTGATGGTAAGATGGACAATTCAGATGTTGAACTCTACCGTACAAATGAAGTCTATGCTTCAGTACGTTATGGTAAAGACATCATGACAGCTGATGATACAGAAGGTTCTAAATACAGCCGTACATCTGGTCAGGTAACACTTGTAGCTAACAATCCAAAATTGACTTTGGATCAATCAGCTAAACTTAATGTTGAAATGGGTAAAATCCATGCCAACCAAAAATACCGTGCTTTGATTGTTGGTACAGCTGATGGTATCAAGAACTTTACATCTGATGCAGATGCAATCGCAGCAGGTTATGTGAAAGAAACAGACAGCAACGGTGTCTTGACTTTCGGTGCTAATGACATTAAGGGTTATGAAACATTTGATATGTCTGGTTTCGTAGCAGTTTGGGTTCCAGTTGGAGCTTCAGATGATCAAGATATCCGAGTAGCGCCTTCAACAGAAGCTAAAAAAGAAGGAGAGTTGACTCTTAAAGCGACTGAAGCTTATGATTCACAATTGATCTACGAAGGATTCTCTAACTTCCAAACTATCCCAGATGGTTCAGATCCTTCAGTTTATACTAACCGTAAGATTGCTGAAAATGTTGATTTGTTCAAGTCATGGGGCGTAACATCATTTGAAATGGCACCTCAATTTGTATCTGCTGATGATGGTACTTTCCTTGACTCAGTTATCCAAAATGGTTATGCCTTTGCGGACCGTTATGACCTTGCTATGAGTAAGAACAATAAATACGGTTCTAAAGAAGACCTTCGTGATGCTCTTAAGGCACTTCACAAAGCTGGTATCCAAGCAATCGCTGACTGGGTTCCAGACCAAATTTACCAATTGCCAGGTAAGGAAGTCGTAACAGCGACTCGTACTGATGGTGCTGGACGTAAGATTGCGGATGCTATCATTGATCACTCGCTTTATGTAGCTAATACTAAGTCATCAGGTAAAGATTACCAAGCTAAATACGGTGGTGAATTCTTGGCTGAGCTTAAAGCTAAATACCCTGAAATGTTCAAGGTTAACATGATCTCAACTGGTAAACCAATTGATGATTCTGTTAAATTGAAACAATGGAAGGCTGAATACTTCAACGGAACAAACGTTCTTGAACGTGGTGTTGGCTATGTACTTAGCGATGAAGCAACTGGTAAATACTTCACAGTCACTAAAGATGGTAACTTCATTCCTCTTCAATTGACAGGTAAAGAAAAGGTTGTTACTGGATTCTCAAGTGATGGTAAGGGAATCACTTACTTCGGTACAAGTGGTACTCAAGCTAAATCTGCCTTTGTAACCTTCAATGGTAACACCTATTACTTCGATGCTCGTGGTCACATGATTACAAACGGTGAATACTCACCAAATGGTAAAGACGTTTATCGTTTCTTGCCAAACGGTATCATGTTGAGTAATGCCTACTATGTTGATGCTAATGGTAATACCTACCTTTACAACACTAAGGGTCAAATGTATAAGGGCGGTTACACTAAATTTGATGTTACTGAAACTAAAGACGGTAAAGAGTCTAAGGTTGTGAAATTCCGTTACTTCACTAATGAAGGTGTCATGGCCAAAGGTCTTACTGTTATCGATGGTTCCACACAATACTTTGGTGAAGATGGTTTCCAAACTAAAGATAAGTTAGCAACCTATAAAGGTAAGACTTATTACTTCGAAGCTCATACTGGTAATGCTATCAAGAACACTTGGAGGAACATCGATGGTAAATGGTACCACTTCGATGAAAATGGTGTTGCCGCTACAGGTGCTCAAGTTATCAATGGTCAAAAACTTTACTTTAATGAAGATGGAAGTCAAGTTAAAGGTGGCGTTGTTAAGAATGCAGATGGTACTTATAGTAAGTACAAAGAAGGTTCTGGAGAGCTAGTGACTAACGAATTCTTCACAACTGATGGCAATGTTTGGTACTATGCAGGCGCTAATGGTAAGACTGTTACAGGTGCTCAAGTTATCAATGGACAACACCTCTACTTTAATGCAGACGGAAGCCAAGTTAAGGGTGGTATTGTTAAGAATGCAGATGGTACTTATAGCAAGTATGATGCTGCAACAGGTGAACGCTTGACTAATGAGTTCTTCACAACAGGAGACAACAATTGGTACTATATCGGTGCTAATGGTAAGTCAGTGACTGGTGAAGTTAAAATTGGTGACGATACTTATTACTTTGCTAAAGATGGTAAACAAGTAAAAGGGCAAACAGTAAGTGCTGGCAATGGTCGAATCAGCTATTACTATGGTGATAGTGGTAAGAGAGCTGTTAGCACATGGGTAGAAATTCAACCAGGAGTTTACGTTTACTTTGATAAGAATGGTCTTGCTTACCCACCTAGAGTGCTAAACTAATTGATTTAAAAGGCTCCTTGTCAACTGTAGTGGGTGACG
>NZ_KV817317.1:0-18866 GCF_001814615.1 Streptococcus sp. HMSC078H12
TTTTCGTCACCCACTACAGTTGACAAGGAGCCAAATTAAATAGGTCTGGAACAATTGTTCCAGACCTTATTTATCTTTGGGTACAAAAAAACTCAAGCTATACAACTTGAGGTGTCTTATCACTCCGCCAGTAGGACTCGAACCTACGACATCATGATTAACAGTCATGCGCTACTACCAACTGAGCTATGGCGGATAAAACTGCTAAGTAGCAAAAATAGTCCGTACGGGATTCGAACCCGTGTTACCGCCGTGAAAAGGCGGTGTCTTAACCCCTTGACCAACGGACCAAGTTCTGAGATTTTTATCTCGTTAACACTCTTATTATTATATCAGAGTATTCGATTTTGTCTATACTTTTTTTCAAAAAAAATATTAAATTTTGCTAAATTTATTCGAATTTTACGTTAGTTTTTATCTTGCTTTTACAAAGTATTGACATGTTGCTATATATTTTGTAAACTAATAGAGTTATTGGTCCCATAGCTCAGCTGGATAGAGCATTCGCCTTCTAAGCGAACGGTCGCAGGTTCGAATCCTGCTGGGATCAGATAAAAAACGCAATCTAGAATCTCTAGTTGCGTTTTTCTTTTGCCTCGATAAATAGGAAATAGTTTAAAACAAGCAAGGGAAGCAAAGTCGTATATAGGCTGTATTCATGTAAATATTGAGCAAACCAAGTTGAGGCTGCAACTCCTACCATAAATGTAAAGATGATAATAGTAGTGTAAGAAGCTTGTTTAAGCACTTTGGGATCCCCCTCGTCAATAGCCCTGGCAACGGTTAAAGAGGTATTCGTAATATTACCAGTCATCATGAAGGAAGCATAATTTACCCCTCTGACGCGCTTAAAAATCCCTACCTGAAGAGAGGCAAAAAATGCCAAGCCTGCAATCGTAATAGTAGAATCAACGTAAGGTGTAATAATGGCGAGAATAGTCATCAAGAGAAAGGCAAGTCTAATCGCTTGCAAATGCCATCCCCATTTATGGTTAATGAGCCACTTCTTAACAAAAAAAACAAAAAACTGACCTAAAACAAAGAAAAAAATAGGTATCACATAGCTGAAAGCTCTTGCAATATGCCCCTCAACAAGATGAATAACCAAATAAAGGAGATTACCTGTCTGAATACTTGCAAATCGTCCGTCTTGAGTATTGTAAGTATAGGCATCAATGAAGCCCCCTATATAACTTACTAGAGTTGCTACCCGTAATCCTTCAAAAACACGATAGGAGCGTTTTTTCATTCTGAACATGTCTGTTTCCTTCTTCTACTTATGGTAAGGACTTCCCTGCTGAATCATGAATGCGCGATAAATTTGTTCTACTAATACAAGGCGCATAAGCTGATGAGGGAACGTTAAGAGACCAAAACTCATTAATTGATTAGCCCTCTTTTTCACTGTAGGAGAGAGTCCCAAACTTCCCCCTATAATAAAAGTAATATCTGAATAGCCTCTAAGAGTCGCTTGCTCTAACTCTTTAGCAAATTGTTCTGAGGGAAATTGTTTTCCTTCAATAGCTAAGGCAATGACATAATCACGATCACCTACTTTAGCCAAGATACGCTGTCCCTCTTTGTCTAGGATAGCTTTATTTTCAGCTTCGCTTGCATTATCTGGCGTCTTTTCATCCGTTAATTCTATAGACTCAAATTTTGTAAAGCGTCCTAGTCGTTTGACATACTCCGCAATGCCATCTTTCAAATATTTTTCTTTCAATTTTCCAACGGTAATCAATTTAACTTTCATAGGCTTATTATAGCACATATCCACAATCTTTTAACACCTTATCCACACCTTTTTACTGTTAAGAATCTTTAGTTATCCCTATAAAATAGCTTCTTATCTACACTTTTTGAAACTTATCCACAGACTGTTGATAACTGTTTTTTAAAATCACTTTATGATATAATTAAGCTTACTTTGATATGTTTATCAAAAAGGAGGACTAAACGTGAAAAAATTTAACTGGAAAAAAATAGTAGCGCCAATTGCAATGCTTGTTATTGGCTTACTAGGTGGTTTACTAGGTGCCTTTATCCTACTAACAGCAGCAGGGGTATCTTTTACCAATTCAACCGATACAGGTGTTAAAACAGCTAAGACCGTATACAGTAATACAACAGATACAACTAAAGCTGTTAAGAAAGTACAAAATGCCGTTGTTTCTGTCATCAATTACCAAGAAGGGTCATCTTCAGATTCTCTAAATGAACTTTATGGCCGTATCTTTGGTGGAGATGATAGTTCTGATTCTAGCCAAGACAAATCAAAAGATTCTGATGGGTTGCAAGTCGCTGGTGAAGGTTCCGGTGTCATCTATAAAAAGGATGGTAAAGAGGCTTATATCGTAACCAACAACCACGTTGTCGATGGCGCTAAAAAACTTGAAATCATGCTTTCAGATGGATCAAAAATTACTGGTGAACTCGTTGGTAAAGATACTTACTCTGACCTAGCAGTTGTCAAAGTTTCTTCAGATAAAATTAAAACCGTAGCAGAATTTGCAGACTCAAACTCTCTCACAGTCGGTGAGAAGGCAATTGCTATCGGTAGCCCACTTGGTACCGAATATGCCAACTCAGTAACAGAGGGAATCGTTTCTAGCCTTAGCCGTACCGTAACTATGCAAAACGACAATGGTGAAACTGTTTCAACAAATGCTATCCAAACAGATGCTGCCATTAACCCTGGTAACTCAGGTGGTGCCTTAGTCAATATCGAAGGTCAAGTTATCGGTATTAACTCAAGTAAAATTTCATCAACGTCAGCAGTCGCTGGTAGCGCCGTTGAAGGTATGGGATTTGCCATTCCATCAAACGATGTTGTCGAAATCATCAATCAATTGGAAAAAGACGGTAAAGTTACACGACCAGCCCTAGGAATCTCAATGGCCGATCTTAATAGCCTTTCTAGCAGTGCAACTTCTAAATTAGATTTACCAGATGATGTGAAAGCTGGAGTTGTAGTCGGCAGCGTTCAAAAAGGTATGCCAGCTGACGGTAAACTTCAAGAAAATGATGTTATCACTGAAATTGACGGTAAGGAAATCAGCTCAAAAACTGATATTCAAACCAATCTTTACAGCCATAGTATTGGAGATACAATCAAGGTAACCTTCTATCGTGGTAAAGAGAAGAAAACTGAAGAACTTAAATTAACAAAATCTACAGAAGACTTGTCTGACTAAGTCGTTGACAAATCTGTCAAAAGACCTTTACAATAATGTAAAGGTCTTTTTTGGAAAGGAATAACATGCAAGAACAACTCAAAGCTTTACCTATTAGTGACATCTATCCCAATCCTTTTCAACCTCGTATAGAGTTCTCTGATGAAGAATTAGCGGAGCTAAGCCAATCGATTGCAGAAAATGGACTAATACAGCCAATCATTGTCCGAAAATCGGATATTATTGGTTATGAACTAATTGCTGGGGAAAGACGTTTACGTGCCTGTAAACGTCTAGGAATGACAGAAATCCCTGCAGTTGTAAAGGAAGTTACAGATCAAGAGAGTCGTAAACAAGCTATTATTGAAAATTTACAACGATCGAATCTCAATCCCATTGAAGAAGCAAAGGCCTATCGTAGTTTAATTAATGAGCTAGCTTATAGTCACGAGGAACTGGCGAAAGCTATGGGGAAATCCAGACCTTATATCAGTAACGCTCTCAGACTCCTCCAACTTCCCCAAGAGATACAGACGAGTATCGAAAATGGCAAACTGAGTCAAGGACATGCTAGAGCACTTTTAGCTGTTGAGGATACAAAAAAGCAATTAACTATCTATCATCAGGTCCTTACTGAAAAATGGTCAGTTCGTACCCTGGAAAAAAGACTTCAAGAACTTCCAAAAAAACAAAAATCAAAAAAAGATATTCATATAAAAGATAAAGAAAAAGAACTGGAAAAATCACTTGGTCTCCCCGTTACTCTTCGTTATCACAAAAATCACTCTGGAACTATTCAGATCCACTTTTCGACGGAAGAAGATTTTAACAGAATTATCAACAAGCTTATTTGACCTGTGAATTGAGGAGAAAAAAGAAACAAACTTATCCACATCATAAAATGGTTGCCCTCCCTTTATTTGAGAGGGTTTCTTTTTTTATTCACAACTTGTGGATAACTCTTGTGCACAATGTGAATTGTCTTTTTTCCTTGTGGATAACTTAGGGAACTTTTATCTTCGGACCTGTGGAAAACTTTTTTGTTTTATGATAGAATCAGAGAACAAGAATAAAGAAGGAGAATTGATGGAATGACCGAAAAAGAGCATTTTTTTTGGAATAAGCTCTTAGAGCTGGCCAAAGAGGAACTAACACAAGCCACTTTTGATTATTATGTCCTAGATACCAAGCTCATCAAAGTTCAAGATAACGTTGCTACAATTCTGCTTGAGGAAGTCAAAAAGCTATTCTGGGAAAAGAATATGCAATCTTTCATTTTGATGGCTGGTTTTGAAGCCTATAATAGTGAAATCAAAGTTGAGTACGTCTTTGACGAAGCACTCTTAAACGAGGCAAATTCAACTGTAACAAACAATGACTTTGGCAATAAAAAGGAACAGCAAACACCTGCTCTTCCTACATTGGACTCTGACTTGAATAGTAAGTACACCTTTGATAATTTTATTCAGGGGGATGAAAACCGTTGGTCAGTTGCTGCATCTTTAGCTGTAGCTGATTCACCAGGAGCTACGTATAACCCTCTATTTATTTATGGAGGACCTGGTCTCGGAAAAACTCACTTACTCAATGCCATTGGTAACAAGGTCTTACATGATAATCCTCAAGCACGTATCAAATACATTACTGCAGAGAATTTCATTAATGAATTTGTTGTCCATATCCGTTTAGATAAAATGGATGAACTAAAACTTAAATACCGTCATCTGGACGTTCTCTTAATTGATGATATTCAATCATTGGCTAAAAAATCAACGCAAGCCACTCAAGAGGAATTTTTCAATACTTTCAATGTCCTTCACAATAATAATAAACAAATTGTCCTGACCAGCGACCGTAATCCAGATCAATTGAACGAGATGGAAGAGCGTCTTGTCACGCGCTTTAAATGGGGGTTAACCGTTAATATCACACCACCCGACTTTGAAACGCGAGTGGCCATTCTTACTAATAAGATTATGGACTATGATTATCATTTTCCTCCTGAAACAATTGAGTATTTAGCTGGCCAATTTGATTCAAATGTCCGTGACTTAGAAGGGGCCTTAAAAGATATTAGCTTAGTTGCCAATGTTCGCCAGTTAGATACTATCACAGTTGAAGTAGCTGCCGAAGCCATTCGCGCACGTAAAATGGATGGTCCTAAATTAACTCTTATTCCGATTGAGGATATCCAAACTGAGGTAGGAAAATTTTATAATGTCACTGTAAAAGAGATCAAGGCAACTAAACGAACACAAAATATTGTCTTGGCACGTCAGGTAGCCATGTATCTTGCGCGTGAAATGACTGATAACTCCCTTCCAAAAATTGGAAAAGAATTTGGCGGAAGAGATCACTCAACTGTCTTACATGCATACAATAAAATCAAAAATATGATTGCTCAAGATGACAGTTTACGCATTGAAATTGATACCATCAAAAACAAGATAAAATGACACTTGTGGATAACTATTAAAAATTATCCAAACTTTTCCACAGGCTGTGCACAAGTTTAAAGCCTTGATAAAACTATGTTTTGTAGACTTATGCACAGTGTCCACAAGACCTACTACTACTACTAAAATAATACTAATAAAATAAAGGAGCATCATGATTCAATTTGCGATTAATAAAGCTTATTTCTTACAAGCACTTCATACAACTCGCCGTGCTATTTCTTCTAAAAATGCTATCCCAATTCTATCAACGATTAAAATCGAAGTTACCAAAGATGGTATCTATTTGACAGGATCAAATGGGCAAATCTCAATTGAAAATAGTATCTCAGTTTCAGAAGAAAATGCAGGCCTATTAATTACGCAGCCAGGTAGTATCCTTTTGGAAGCAAACTTTTTCATTAATGTTGTCTCAAGCTTGCCTGATGTTACCCTTACTTTTGAAGAAATCGAACAATACCAAGTTTTACTGAAAAGTGGTAAATCAGAAATTACCTTGAAAGGGAAAGATGTCGAACAATATCCCCGTATTCAGGAAGTTGATAGCTTGACGCCATTACTCATGGACACAAAAGTGTTAAAATCTATCATTGCTGAAACTTCATTCGCAGCAAGCACACAAGAAAGTCGTCCAATTTTAACTGGGGTTCACTTTGTTCTTTCAAATCATAAAGATCTCAAAGCTGTAGCAACAGACTCTCACCGAATGAGCCAACGTCAACTTGTTTTGGAGCATTCTGCGGATAACTTTGATGTTGTAATCCCAAGTCGCTCACTTAAAGAATTATCGGCAGTCTTTAGCGATGATATTGAAAACTTAGAGGTTTTCTTCTCAGCAAATCAAATTCTATTCCGTAGTGAAACAATTTCTTTCTATACACGTCTACTTGAAGGAAATTATCCAGACACGAATCGTCTCTTGTCTGATTCATTTGAAACAGAAGTTGTTTTCGAGACTGCTAGCCTTCGTTCTGCTATGGAACGTTCATATTTGATTTCTAATGCTAGTCAAAGTGGTACCGTCAAACTCGAAATCATCAATGGCAGTGTCAGTGCCCATGTTAATTCACCAGAAGTCGGAAAGGTGAATGAGGATATTGATGTGCAAGATGTTTCTGGTAGTGATTTGGTCATTAGTTTCAACCCAACCTACCTAATAGATGCTTTGAAAGCTCTTAAGAGTGAGACTGTCCGTGTACGTTTCATTTCACCGGTGCGTCCATTTACTTTGACGCCAGCAGATGACAGTGAGAATTTTATTCAATTGATTACACCTGTAAGAACAAACTAAAATCGAAAAAGTTATCCACTGTGGATAACTTTTTTACTAGAGAGGGAGTTTATGTACCAAATTGGAAGTTTAGTTGAAATGAAAAAACCACATGCTTGTACCATCAAAGCAACAGGAAAAAAAGCTAATGAATGGGAAGTGACCCGTCTTGGAGCTGACATTAAGATTCGTTGTACGAATTGTGATCATGTGGTTATGATGAGTCGTCATGATTTCGAAAAGAAACTTAAGAAGGTTTTATAACAGACATTGGGGAGTCTATATAATGAGGTTCTTGTGTTAAGAAAATTAGTTTACTAGCAATATAAAAACTTTCTAGAGTCCCTAATTATCTTCTTTATAGCATTCTTTGCCTTGCTTTCCTTTTTATGATTCTCAAAGGGAAGTTGCCTATTTTTAACAATTTTTGTGTTATAATTAACTGAATTACTTTTTTATGGAGAAATAAATTAATGGCTTTAACAGCAGGTATCGTTGGTTTGCCAAACGTTGGTAAATCAACTCTTTTCAATGCAATTACAAAAGCGGGTGCGGAAGCTGCTAACTATCCTTTCGCGACAATTGATCCAAACGTCGGAATGGTTGAGGTACCAGACGAGCGTTTGACGAAACTGACTGAACTTATTACCCCTAAAAAGACAGTTCCAACCACATTTGAGTTCACAGATATTGCGGGTATCGTAAAAGGAGCATCAAAGGGTGAAGGTCTTGGAAATAAGTTCTTGGCGAACATTCGTGAAGTAGATGCTATTGTCCATGTCGTTCGTGCTTTCGATGATGAAAATGTTATGCGTGAACAAGGGCGTGAGGATGCCTTTGTAGATCCTATGGCCGATATCGATACAATCAACCTAGAATTGATTTTGGCTGACCTTGAATCAATTAACAAACGTTATGCGCGTGTCGAAAAAATTGCGCGTACACAAAAAGATAAAGATTCTGTGGCAGAGTTTAATATTCTTCAAAAGATTAAACCTGTTCTAGAAGATGGTAAGTCTGCACGTACGATTGATTTTACTGAGGAAGAGCAAAAAATTGTTAAGGGACTCTTCCTCTTGACAACAAAACCAGTACTTTATGTGGCTAACGTTGATGAAGACCAAGTCGCAAATCCTGATGATATTGATTATGTCAAACAAATTCGTGAGTTTGCAGCGACTGAAAATGCAGAAGTAGTTGTTATCTCGGCACGTGTTGAGGAAGAAATTTCTGAATTGGATGATGAAGACAAAGAAATGTTCTTGGAAGACCTTGGTTTGACAGAATCAGGAGTTGATAAACTGACACGCGCAGCCTATCACTTGCTTGGTCTTGGAACTTACTTTACTGCTGGTGAGAAAGAAGTACGTGCTTGGACCTTTAAACGCGGCATCAAGGCTCCACAAGCAGCAGGAATTATCCACTCTGACTTCGAGAAAGGCTTTATCCGTGCTGTAACCATGTCTTACGATGATCTCATTAAATATGGTTCTGAGAAAGCTGTTAAGGAAGCTGGTCGCCTTCGTGAAGAAGGAAAAGAATATGTTGTCCAAGATGGCGATATTATGGAATTCCGTTTCAACGTTTAGAAAATAAAAAATAGTGCACAAGGCTGAAAAGTATTTTTCAGTCCTTTTGCTGTTTATCAAAGAGGAGAAATAATGACAAAATTAGTAGTTGGCTTGGGAAATCCTGGTTCAAAATACCATGAGACACGTCACAATGTTGGTTTTATGGCTATTGACCTAATGGCTAAGGAACTGGGATTAACCTTTTCTGAAGAAAAGACCTTTAAGGCTGAAGTGGCTTCGACCTTTTTAAACGGTGAAAAGGTTTATTTTGTGAAACCAACGACCTTTATGAATCTATCTGGTCTAGCTGTTAGAGCATTGCTAGCTTATTACAATATTCCCATGGAGGATTTTATCGTTATTTACGATGACTTAGATATGGAAGTTGGGAAACTGCGCTTTCGTCAAAAAGGTTCAGCAGGTGGTCATAATGGGATTAAATCTATTATTGCTGAAACTGGCACTCAAGAATTTGACCGTATAAAAATTGGTATTGGTCGCCCACAGAAAGGAATGACGGTCGTTAATCATGTCCTTGGAAAATTTAGTGAAGATGATTATGCCACAATTTTACTGACTTTAGACAAGGTAGAGACGGCCCTCAATCATTACCTTAAAACCAATGATTTCGAAGACACCATGAGGCGTTATAATGGCTAATACCCTATTAGATCTTTTTGAGAAGAATCCTCAATTGCTTGAGTGGCGTGATAAAGTAACTTTATTGAGTAGACAGTTGGTTATGGGATTTTCTGGTTCCAGCAAGGCAGTTGTCATGGCATCTGCCCTTTCTGAGCAGGTTCCTAAGATTCTAATCGTTACTTCAACACAAAATGAAGCTGAGCAACTAACAGGAGATTTGTCAGCTATCTTAGGAGAGGATAAGGTTTATTCTTTTTTTGCAGATGATGTAGTAGCTGCAGAGTTTATCTTCGCTTCTCCAGAAAAGACCCATTCTCGTCTCGAAAGTCTTAATTTTTTAATAGATAAAGAGGCCAGTGGGGTTTTGGTCACGAGTTTAGTTGGGACTAAGTTACATTTGCCTAACCCTAAGGTTTATAAAGACTCTCGTATTAACTTAGCACTAGGGGAAGAACATGATTTAGAGGCTCTCAGTAAGCATCTGACTCATATTGGATACCAAAGGGTAGAGCAGGTTCTCTCCCCTGGTGAGTTCAGTCGTAGGGGCGATATTTTAGATATTTATGAACTGACTGCAGAACTCCCCTACCGTTTAGAATTTTTTGGAGATGAGATTGATGGTATTCGTCAGTTTGATAGCGATAGTCAGAAATCTTTAGATAATTTAGAGCATATTATCGTATCTCCGGCAGATGATATTATCTTAACAAGAGAAGATTACCAACGTGCTGAGAAGACCCTAGAAAGTGCGGCCTCAAAGGCAGAAGGTCCTCATAAGGCTTACCTTGAGGAGGTTCTGTCGGTTACGATTGATGGTTACCGTCATAAAGATTTACGTAAGTTTTTGTCTCTCTTTTATGATAAAGCTTACACCTTATTTGACTACCTTCCAAAGGAAACTCCTGTATTCATTGATGATTTTCAAAAGATAGTGGACCGCCATGGACGTCTTGAGTTGGAAGTGGCTAATCTTTTAACTGAGGATCTTCATCAGGGCAAGTCTCTGAGTCATCTAAATTACTTAGTGGATTCATTTAAGACTTTACGTAACTATCAGCCAGCTAGTTTCTTTTCGAATTTTCATAAGGGATTGGGAAATCTTAAATTTGATAAGTTGTATCAATTCACGCAATACCCTATGCAAGAGTTCTTTAACCAGTTCCCACTTCTAGTTGATGAAATACATCGCTATACCAAGAATAAGGCAACAGTTATTTTACAAGTGGGGTCTGAGAAGCAGCTCAAATCTTTGAAGGAAACCTTGGAAGAATATGATTTAGATTTACCCCTTAGTAGCTTTGGAGATTTGATACCTCATAAGCCTCAGTTAGTCCTAGGAAACTTATCCAATGGTTTTTACTTTGCGGATGAAAAGCTTGTTCTTGTCACTGAACGTGAGATTTTTCATAAAAAAGTAAAACGTCGTGCGCGTGCCAGTCACGTTTCCAATGCTGAGCGTCTCAAAGATTACAATGAACTCGAAAAGGGTGATTATGTTGTACACCAGACTCATGGTATCGGGCAATTTAAAGGTATCGAGACTATTGAGATTAAAGGGGTGCATCGTGACTACTTGACCATCCAATATCAGGATGCTGCAACAATTTCTCTACCTGTTGAGCAGATTGAGAGTCTCTCTAAGTATGTGTCAGCGGACGGGAAAGAGCCTAAAATTAATAAACTCAATGATGGGCGTTTCCAAAAAACTAAACAAAAAGTAAGCAAGCAAGTAGAGGATATTGCCGATGATCTCTTAAAACTTTACGCTGAGCGTAGTCAACTTAAAGGTTTTGCATTTTCACCAGATGATGATAATCAAAGGGATTTCGAAGATGATTTTGCCTATGCTGAGACAGAAGATCAATTGCGTTCTATCAAGGAAATTAAGGCAGACATGGAGTCAGACAAACCCATGGATCGTCTCTTGGTTGGTGATGTTGGTTTTGGTAAGACAGAGGTAGCTATGCGTGCTGCCTTCAAGGCGGTCAATGATGGAAAGCAAGTTGCTATCCTAGTTCCTACAACAGTTCTTGCCCATCAGCATTATTTGAATTTTAAAGAACGTTTTGAAAATCATGCTGTTGAGGTAGATGAACTCAGTCGTTTTAGAAGTAAAAAAGAGCAAAATGAGACTATTGAAAATTTAGCTAAAGGGCGTATTGATATTATTATCGGTACCCACCGCCTGCTGTCCAAAGATGTTAAGTTTTCTGATTTAGGCTTGCTAGTAATTGATGAAGAACAACGTTTTGGCGTGAAGCATAAAGAGAAACTTAAGGAGTTGAAAGCTAAGGTTGATGTCCTTACTCTAACTGCGACACCTATTCCTCGTACGCTTCATATGTCTATGTTAGGTATTCGTGATTTGTCGATTATTGAGACAGCACCTACCAACCGTTATCCAGTTCAAACTTATGTTATGGAAACCAATCCTGGTCTTATTCGAGAAGCGATATTAAGAGAGATGGACCGAGGCGGCCAGATTTTTTATGTTTATAATCGTGTTGAAACCATTGATCAAAAAGTTTCTGAACTACATGAGCTAGTCCCTGAAGCACGTATCGGATTTGTTCATGGTCAGATGAGTGAGGTTATGTTGGAGAATACCCTCTTGGATTTCTTGAATGGTGATTACGATGTTTTGGTAGCAACGACTATTATCGAGACAGGGATCGATATCTCCAACGTTAATACGCTCTTTATTGAGAATGCAGATCATATGGGCTTATCTACTCTTTATCAGTTGAGAGGTCGTGTGGGGCGTAGTAATCGAATTGCTTATGCCTATCTCATGTATCGTCCTGACAAAGTGTTGACGGAAGTCTCTGAGAAGCGATTGGATGCTATTAAGGGCTTTACAGAACTGGGATCAGGTTTCAAAATTGCCATGCGTGACTTATCAATTCGTGGTGCCGGGAACATTCTTGGTGCTTCTCAAAGTGGATTCATCGATTCAGTCGGGTTCGAAATGTACTCACAACTCCTGGAAGAGGCTATCAATAAACGTCAAGGTAAAATTCAAGTTCGCCGTAAAGGAAATGCAGAGTTCAATCTTCAGATTGATGCTTACCTCCCTTCCGACTATATTTCTGACGAGCGCCAAAAAATTGAAATTTATAAGCGTATTCGAGAAATTGAGAATCAGAAAGACTATCAAGACCTTCAAGATGAGCTTATTGACCGCTTTGGAGAATATCCAGACCAAGTTGCCTATCTCATTGAGATTGGTCTGGTTAAGGCTTATTTGGATGCTGCCTTTGCAGAATTAGTTGAGCGTAAGAACGATACTATTATTGTTCGTTTCGAAAAAGCCTCTCTCAAATTCTTCTTGACTCAAGATTATTTCGAAGCCATCTCTAAAACGCATTTAAAAGCAAAAATCAGTGATAACCAGGGGAAAGTAGAGATTACTTTTGATGTTCGTAACAAGAAAGACTATGAAATTCTTGAAGAATTAAAGATTTTTGGACAGACATTTATGGAAATCAAAGAACGTAAAGAAAAAAAAGAAGCTTAAGGAAAGTTTAAGTAAGTCTCTCTATACTATAAAACATCCTAAAACTTTTCTTTTTCATAAATCTCCTGAGAGGGTCGACTAGTGTCGATCCTCTTATTTTTGTATTGAAAAGGCTTTAGTCCCCTATTTTCTAAAAAAAATGCTATCATAGAAGAGATATCCTAACGAAAAGGAAACAGTAACATTGAGATTAGACAAATATTTAAAAGTATCACGAATTATCAAACGCCGTCCAGTGGCTAAAGAAGTGGCTGATAAAGGGCGTATAAAAGTAAATGGTGTACTCGCTAAGTCATCTACAGATTTAAAAATTGGTGACCAAGTGGAAGTTCGTTTTGGAAATAAACTCTTGACTGTCCGTGTTCTAGAAATGAAAGATAGTACGAAAAAAGAAGATGCGGCAAAAATGTACGAGATTATAAGTGAAACAAGGATTGAAGTAGATGAGCAAGAAGCCTAATATTGTACAGCTTACGAATGATTACATTGATAGTGCCAATCAAGAGCAACGATTAGAGCGTGCCGAACACGAACAAAGGAATCGCTTTATGGGGTGGATTCTCTTTGTGGTTGTTTTACTCTTTATCTTGCCAACCTATAATCTGGTTGAGACCTATATGAATATCAAACAGCAAGAGAAGGAAGTCTTGTCGCTTCAGAAAGACTATGATAAATTGTCGGATCAGACAAAGGAACGAAAGGATTTGGCTAAGAAACTTAAGGATGATGCTTTCGCCGAGAAATATGCGCGTGCTAAGTACTATTATTCACGTGAAGGAGAGTCAATCTATCCTGTACCAAGCTTATTACCCTAATGAAAGATTTACTAAAAACTGTAGAAACTTTTTTAACCTATTCAGAAGCCAAGTTAGAGGAACTATCAGAAAAAAATCAGCAACTTAAAACGGAATTACCGAGGAAAGAGGAGGTGAAGAAGCAAGCATGAAAAAGCTCTTAATAGCTGCAACTGTTGTGCTTGTATCTTCTAGCCCCCTGGTCTTACTTCCTATGGAGAAGGAGCTAACTCTGACCCCAAAACAGGTCCAAAAATTGACTCAAAATACTACAGCTAGCTTGACTCAATTTAAACAGATTCCTAAAAATCCAAGAACGATAACAACTATCCTAACTTACAAGAACAAGGATTTAACAGAATTTAAAACCAGTATCCAAGCGGATACCAAACTATCGATTTCTGCTATTTTTTGGAATGCTAAAGGTGAGCCTGTTTTCCAACTTCAAGATGGTGATTATGTAGCCGCTAGTCAGAAATCAATTGTAGACGACAGTATCTATAATCGAAAACCAGTAGATATGACCTTCTGGACTAAAGATGGTTTAACGGTATACAAAGAACCTTACGTTTTAGGAACTGAAAAAGCTGACTCCAAACTCGCTAGTTTTAAACCCATTAAGGTTAGCCAAGCAGCTCAGACGCATGCAGGGACTTATTATTTGGTAGACGGAGAGGGGTGGATTAACGCTTCTGATTTATCAACGACTGACAATCGCATCGAGGCTGTTCAAAAAGTCCTTAATGAGAAGTATAACAATCAAGAGCGCATCTCAGTTTATGTTAAACAGCTTGATACGGACCGAGTAGCTGCTATCAATGACGAAAAAAGCATGTATGCAGCAAGCGTAGCCAAGCTTGGAGTACTCTATTATGCACAGGAACGTCTGTCCCAAAAGAAATTATCATTATCAGATGAGTATCAATATACCTCTGCTGTAAATGGTTTTCCAGGTGCCTATGATCCAGATGGTTCTGGAAAGATTAGTAAGATGCCTGATGATAAGAATTATAGCTTGGAAAATCTGTTAAAGGCTGTAGCCCAAAACTCAGATAATGTAGCGACAAATATATTAGGTTATTATGTAACCAATCAGTATGACAAGGCCTTCCAAAAATCAGTAGATAAAGCCGCAGCGACTTCGTGGAATATGGATAAAAAGGAGTTGACTGCTAGAGCCGCAGGTACTTTGATGGAGGCTGTTTATAGACAAAATGGAGATATTATCAATTATCTTTCAAGTACGGACTATGATGGCGAACGTATTTCCAAAAACATTGATGTTCCCGTCGCTCATAAAATTGGTGATGCCTACGACTTTAAACATGACGTCGCTATTGTTTATGCAGATTCTCCCTTTATTCTATCGATTTTTACGGATAAAGAGGGCTATGACAAAATCACCTCAATTGCAGATGATGTTTATGGAATTTTAAAATAATGACACAAAAATTGTTGCAAATGATGCAAGCCAAGGGTTATTTTAACCAGCACAAGAAAATTTTAGTAGCAGTATCAGGTGGAGCAGACTCTATGAGTTTGCTGCACTTTTTGTATAACCATCAAAAAGATTTGGATATTCAGTTGGGAATTGCTCACGTTAACCATAAACAACGACAAGAGTCGGAGCATGAAGAAGCGTATTTACGTCATTGGGCAGAGGAACATAAGGTCCCTTTTCACCATAGTGCCTTCTCAGGAAAGTTTTCAGAAAATGCTGCCCGTACCTTTCGCTATGAGTTTTTTAAGCGGGTCATGAAAGATTATGATTACTCTGCTCTTGTAACAGCCCATCATGCAGATGATCAAGCAGAGACGATTTTTATGAGACTGTTGAGAGGAAGTCGTTTAAGACACCTGACAGGAATTTCAGCTATCAGACCATTTGGTACTGGTCAGATTATTCGTCCCTTTTTGCATCTTACGAAAGATCAGCTTCCAGTAACTTTCCATTTTGAAGATAGGAGTAATATGTCACTAGCCTATCTTCGGAATCGTATCAGATTGACCTATCTTCCTACCTTATCTCAGGAAAATCCTAAATTTAAGGAGCACCTTTGTCTTTTAGCCGAGGAGATTGGTCTTATGAAGCAAGCTTTAGGGGAGTTAACAAAGAATATTACTATTACTGATTTATCTGTTTTTCAGCAACAGTCAGATGCTGTCCAGATCTTTCTTCTTCAGAACTATTTAGATACCTTTCCTGATTTACAGCTTTCTAAAGGCCAATTTAATCAATTGATAAGTTATCTAAGGAAAAATGTTTCAGGAAAGATCCCCCTAAAAAATGGTTACGAACTAGTAAAAACACAGACTTCTTTCCTTATAAGGAAAGAAGAGGCTATCTCTTTATCCCCTCCTTGTCTCTTAGAATTTGGAAAATCTGTTGAGTTTGAGGATTATACCTTGACTTTTTCAGAATTCAATGACGTTTCTAACACAGATGCTATTAGCATTTGGTCAGATGCCCCAATAGTGATTCGTCATAGAAAAGAAGGCGATAAGATTGACCTTGGTAGTCACCATAAAAAATTAAGACGACTGTTTATAGACAATAAGATTTTAGAGAAGGATCGTCAAAAAGCCATTGTAGGAGAACAAGATGGTCATATTATTTTTCTTTATGTTGCTGGGCGTCTCTATTTGAAAAAAAGACCTGAAAATGCTATACTTTATGGCACTGTAGTCATTTATAAGAATTTCTAATCAAATACCATGTTCAAATAACGATGATTGAAGTAAAAGTGGTATAATAACAGAATATTGACTTCGAGAAAGGGAACCCAAATGTTAGAAAAAGACATTAAAAAAGTCCTCTTTTCCCAAGAGGATATCGTAGCTAAAACTAAAGAACTAGGACAACAACTGACAGAGGATTATGCGGGGAAAAATCCTCTTCTAGTCTGTGTTTTGAAAGGTGCTGTTCCATTTATGGCAGAACTTATCAAACATATTGATACCCATATTGAGATGGACTTTATGGTCGTTTCAAGTTATGGTGGCGGAACTGTCAGCAGTGGTGAAGTAAAGATTCTTAAAGATGTTGACACTAATGTTGAAGGACGAGACATCATCTTTATTGAAGATATCATTGATACAGGTCGTACGCTCCTTTATCTTCGAGATATGTTCAAGTACCGTAAAGCCAATTCAGTCAAAATCGCAACTCTTTTTGATAAACCAGAGGGTCGTGTTGTTGATATTGAGGCAGATTACGTATGTTATGATGTCCCTAATGAATTTATCGTTGGTTTCGGACTAGACTATGATGAAAAATACCGTAACCTCCCTTATGTCGGTGTCCTAAAAGAAGAAATTTATACAAAATAAGTAAAGGTCTAATTAATTTATGAATAATAAAAATAATAATGGCTTCTTACGGAATGCTTTTCTCTACATCATAGTTATTATTGCGGTTGTAACTGGAGTACAATACTTTGCAGGAGGAAGCCAAAGCCCAAGTCAACAATTGTCTTACACACAGTTGGTTAAGAAAATTGAAGATGGTAAGGTAAAATCTATCACTTATCAGCCAGACGGTAGTATCATTGAAGTTAAAGGTAGCTACAAAAAGGCTGAGAAGGTTGATACTGACCTTAGTCTACCATTTTTAGGTGGTGCATCATCAGAGACACGTAGCTTTACGTCAACTGTGCTTCAGAATGAAACAACCATGCAGGCATTGCAATCAGCATCAGAAGCAGCTGATGTTAATGTTAAAATGATACGTGAAAGTTCAAGTGGTGCTTGGATTTCATATCTTTTTAGTTACATACCTTTGATTGGGATTGCCATTTTCTTCCTTTTCATGATGAATCAAGGTGGTAACCGTGGAGCTATGAACTTTGGCCGCAATCGTGCTAAGACACAATCAAAAGAGAATATTAAAGTTCGCTTTACAGATGTGGCTGGTGCTGAAGAAGAAAAAGAAGAACTTGTAGAAGTTGTAGATTTCCTCAAAAATCCACGTAAATACAAGGCACTGGGTGCACGTATCCCTAAAGGTGTCCTCCTTGAAGGTCCTCCAGGGACAGGTAAAACTCTTCTTGCTAAAGCTGTAGCTGGTGAAGCAGATGTTCCTTTCTTTAGTATCTCAGGTTCTGACTTTGTAGAGATGTTTGTCGGTGTCGGAGCAAGTCGTGTTCGTAGTCTTTTTGAAGACGCTAAAAAGGCTGAACGTGCTATTATCTTTATTGATGAAATCGATGCGGTTGGGCGTCGTCGTGGTACTGGAATGGGCGGTGGTAACGACGAACGCGAACAAACCCTTAACCAACTGTTGATTGAAATGGATGGTTTTGATGGAAATGAGAATATCATTGTCATTGCTGCAACCAACCGTAGTGATGTTCTTGACCCAGCCCTCCTACGTCCAGGACGTTTTGACCGTAAAGTTCTTGTCGGTCGCCCAGATGTAAAAGGCCGAGAAGCTATCTTGAAAGTCCATGCCAAGAATAAACCATTGGCTGAAGATGTTGACCTTAAAGTTGTTGCTCAACAAACTCCAGGTTTTGTTGGAGCTGACTTAGAGAA
This sequence comes from Streptococcus sp. HMSC078H12, assembly GCF_001814615.1. Classification (NCBI taxonomy): domain Bacteria; kingdom Bacillati; phylum Bacillota; class Bacilli; order Lactobacillales; family Streptococcaceae; genus Streptococcus; species Streptococcus sp. HMSC078H12. The sequence continues at coordinate 17,957 of NZ_KV817317.1, forward strand.
TGTCTTGAATGAAGCAGCCCTAGTTGCTGCACGACGTAGTAAGACTAGAATTGATGCTAGTGATATCGACGAAGCAGAGGATCGTGTTATTGCTGGACCATCTAAGAAAGACCGCCAAGTTTCAGAACACGAACGTAAAGTTGTGGCTTACCATGAAGCAGGTCATACAATTGTTGGTTTAACACTTTCTAGCGCTCGTGATGTTCACAAGGTTACTATTGTTCCACGAGGTCGCGCAGGTGGTTATATGATTTCTCTACCAAAAGAGGATCAGATGTTGTCATCTAAAGATGAGCTAAAAGAACAATTGGCAGGACTTATGGGTGGACGTGTTGCAGAAGAAATTATTTTCAACGTTCAAACATCAGGTGCTTCAAATGACTTTGAGCAAGCAACACAGTTAGCACGTGCAATGGTTACTGAATATGGTATGAGCGAAAAACTTGGACCAGTCCAATATGAAGGTAATCATGCGATGAATCCAGGACAATTTACGACAGACAAGTCTTACTCAGCTCATACAGCTCAACTTATTGACGAAGAAATTCGATCACTTTTAGTTGAGGCACATGACAAAGCAGCTGAAATTATCAATGCAAATCGAGAAACACATGCTCTTATTGCAGAAGCTTTGCTTAAGTATGAAACACTTGATGCTGCACAAATCAAGTCAATTTATGAGACTGGTAAGATGCCGGAGGATTCTCTTGGAGATTCAGAAGAAGATAACCATGCCCTATCTTACGACGAAGTCAAAGAAAGAATTGAAAATAAAAATAAAGATGAAGAAGAGTAAGGAGTTTTACTCTTCTTTTTTAGTTGAATCGAGAGAAGAATACCATTAAAAACATTATAAAAAAAGAAAATTAAAATCACTGAAAGTTATTGACAAGACAAGTGAGGGATGATA
>NZ_KV817318.1:0-370 GCF_001814615.1 Streptococcus sp. HMSC078H12
GTCGCGTGTTCAAGTCATGTAGCCGGCATAAAATGCGAACGTAGTTCAGTGGTAGAACACCACCTTGCCAAGGTGGGGGTCGCGGGTTCGAATCCCGTCGTTCGCTTGAGGAGCCGGGGTGGCGGAACTGGCAGACGCACAGGACTTAAAATCCTGCGAAAGGAAACTTTCGTACCGGTTCGATCCCGGTCCTCGGCATAATATAATAATGAGCACCCTTAGCTCAACTGGATAGAGTACCTGACTACGAATCAGGCGGTTAGAGGTTCGACTCCTCTAGGGTGCATTTTATCGGGAAGTAGCTCAGCTTGGTAGAGCACTTGGTTTGGGACCAAGGGGTCGCAGGTTCGAATCCTGTCTTCCCGATTTA
>NZ_KV817319.1:0-247 GCF_001814615.1 Streptococcus sp. HMSC078H12
GTTCCCTTCAGCCGGACTTGGGTAATCCTCCAAATATTATAATTAATATATGGACCTTGTAGGACTCGAACCTACGACCGCTCGGTTATGAGCCGAGTGCTCTAACCAGTTGAGCTAAAGGTCCAAGAAATCCATATATATAGCGGCGAAGGGGATCGAACCCCCGACCTCCCGGGTATGAACCGGACGCTCTAGCCAGCTGAGCTACACCGCCATAAATCGGGAAGACAGGATTCGAACCTGCGAC